>JBHEMC010000012.1:0-66785 GCA_046262775.1 Pyrinomonadaceae bacterium
GGCTGCAATTTTGTCAGGGAACGTTGATGTGATTGGAAGTTGAGCGGGGTCGCGCTTCGCTTGACCCCTTCCCGACCGGCAAATTTTCCAAGCTGGAGATTTTGCTGGCTGCAATTTTGTCAGGGAACGTTGATGTGATTGGAAGTTGAGCGGGGTCGCGCTTGGCTTGACCCTTCCCCACCGGCAAATTTTCCAAGCTGGAGATTATGGCTGCAATTTTGTCAGGGAACGTTGATGTGATTGGAAGTTGAGCGGGGTCGCGCTTCGCTTGACCCCTTCCCGACCTGCAAATTTTCCAAGCTGGAATTTTCCAAGCTGGAATTTTCCAAGCTGGAGATTTTCTAACCTGGAATTTTCCAACCTGCAGCTTTTGCTATGTGGAGAGTTCGCTAGCTGTCGGTGTTCGTACTCGCGAATACTTGAAGGGCTGTCTTATGCCAACACCTCGCGGAGTACGACAGCCAAGTCTTTTAACGCTTGTTCGCCGTCGCCGATGAAAGTTGAGCCATGCATTAGTGCAATCGTTTTTGGGTGCAACGCGGCGAGTCGTTCGAGTGTCGCATCAGTTAGCGGTGTGTAGGGGTAGGCGTTAGCAAATGGGCCCTGCTGATCAGCTATAAGTCCTTTCTTAAATCGTTCTACGACATCAGACTCTGTCGTCGGTTCTGCGTCGCCCCAATGAAAGAAGAGATCGGAACAAAACAAAGTCGAATCGGTTTCGTCGTAAAGTAGGGCAGCTTCCCAACAATGGGGCACATGAGGTGTTGAAAGAAACCGGAACCGATGCTTTCCGGTCGAGAAAACCTCGTTGTCATTCATCGCCCGCGCAGGTCGGCTGGCGAAGTCGTTTAAATTTACATTGGCTCCCACAAAGCTCGTCAGTGCCGTAGCCTGAGGCGCAGTGTCCAGCCACTCGTTGAGTGATCCACACTCGTCCGCCTCAAAATGACTAAAACTGATCCACCGCAATGTGGTGGGATCGATTAGTCGCGACACTGCTTCGCGTACTTGCGGAAAGATATTCCGCATCCCTGTATGGAATAATAGCGGCTCGTCGTCACGGACAAGGAATTGATTGAATTGAATATTCATCTCCGGGACTGAAAGCGACAAACGGAACACGTCCGGTGCGACCTCATCAACTCGCATTCTTAAGACCTCCGAATAAATTATCGTTGCGCCATGTTAATATAATCGAAGCACTTCATCGTGTCATTTCCGCTTGCGCTGCCTCTTTGAATTTCTCCCGCTCTCCATTAAAGTATCGGGCACATTCCAAGTCCTACCTCTGGGAGATACAACATGAAGAAGATTTCGAAAGTAACTGCCGTTAGTGTCAGACGCAGCCTCTTAACGTTTGCCTTAGTTGCTATTGCTCTGACGGCCATAGCCCTTGCGCCAATTTTCGATCGTTCACACGCTCAGAGCGCGCGGGGCCTTGCAGCCCCGAACACTACCTCCACCAGCACATCGAAGACTGGTGCTGGCTTGAAACTCACCTATCCTGTTTCGAAGAAGGTCGATCAAATTGACGATTACTTTGGAGTCAAAGTCCCCGATCCATATCGCTGGCTTGAGGATGAAAACTCAGCGGACACAAAGACGTGGGTTGAAGAACAAAACAAGCTGACGTTCTCATACCTTGAAAAGATTCCTTATCGCGAGAAGCTGAAAGACCGACTGACCACGCTCTTCAACTATCCGCGTTTCGGTGCTCCTTTCCATCGCGGTGATACTTATTTCTTTACGAAGAACGATGGACTGCAAAATCAAAGTGTCTTTTATATCCAGAAAGGACTCGACGGTACCCCTGAACTTTTCCTGGATCCAAACAAGTTTTCCGCCGACGGTACTTCAACCCTCAGTGCCTTTTCCTTGTCGAAGGAGGGAAAGTATTTGGCGTATGGAACCTCGCAGGGCGGATCAGACTGGGTCGAGATTCACGTTATGGAAGTGGCCACAAGAAAGGTGTTGCCGGACGATTTGCAATGGCTGAAAGCAACGGGTCTTTCCTGGCGAGGAGACGGCTTTTATTACAGCCGTTATCCGGCGCCGGAAAAAGGTCGCGAATTGACGACGAAGAACGAGTTCCAGGCTGTTTACTTCCACAAAGTGGGAACAACCCAGTCGGAAGACCAGTTGGTTTATGAAGACAAGCAGAACCCGCAGCGATTTCAGGGCGTTGACACTACTGAGGATGAACGCTTCGCAGTTCTTAGCATTTCGGAGCGTGGAAAAGGGAAGCGCGGCAATTCGCTTTTCTATAAAGACCTCTCTAAAGATGGGGAGGATTTTGCCCCTATCGTTGCCGATATTGGCAACGATAGTTTTGATGTGATCGACAACGTCGGAGATAAGTTCCTGATTCGCACTGACAAGAACGCACCGAATGGCCGCGTGGTTCTCGTCGATCCAAAGGTTCCAGACGAGAAGAATTGGAAAGACATTTTGCCTGAACGCGCCGAGCCACTACAGGGAGTTGGGACCGCGGGTGGAAAGTTGTTTGCTTCGTGGCGCAAAGACGTAGCAAGTCGCGCTTATGTATTCAGTCTGGACGGCAAACTCGAGAACGAGATCGCGTTGCCTGGTATTGGCACGGCCGGCGGGTTTGGGGGCCTTTCTGAAGACAAGGTTGTGTTCTACACCTTCACATCGTTCAACTCCCCGCCAACGATTTACAAATACGACATAGCGACAAAGAAATCGACGGTATTTCGCACGGTAGAGATCCCGGGGTTCAAGCCGGCGGACTATGAAACGAAGCAAGTTTTCTACAACAGCAAAGACGGCACGCGCGTGCCGATGTTTCTCGTCTACAAGAAGGGCATCAAGCTTGATGGAAACAATCCCACGATCCTCTATGGATATGGAGGGTTCAACATCGTAACCGCGCCATCATTCAGCTCATTGCGCCTTGCACTGCTGGAGCAGGGAGTTGTTTATGCTTCAGCTAACATGCGCGGTGGTGGTGAATATGGGGAGAAGTGGCACGAGGCGGGTACAAAGCTCAAGAAGCAAAATGTGTTCGACGATTTTATTGCTGCGGCTGAGTATTTGATTGCGAACAAATATACATCGTCGAGTAGACTCGCGATTCAGGGCGCCTCAAATGGTGGCCTGCTGGTGGGCGCTGTTTCGAATCAGCGACCCGAATTGTTCCGCGCGGTGATCGAACAAGCGGGTGTGATGGACATGCTGAGGTTTCACAAGTTCACGATCGGCTGGAATTGGATTGCCGACTACGGTTCGAGTGAGGCGAATGAAGCAGAGTTCAAAGCACTTTACGCGTACTCACCCCTTCATAATATAAAACCGGGCACTAAGTATCCCGCAACGCTGATAACTACCGCCGATCATGACGATCGAGTTGTGCCGGCCCACAACTTCAAGTACGCCGCTGCATTGCAAGCTGCACAGAATGGTGACAATCCGATCCTGATTCGCATCGATACTAATTCAGCGCACGGTGCAAGTAACACGACTAAGGCGATCGAGCAGACGCGAGATATTTATGCGTTCTTGTTCGAGAACCTTGGTGTGAGTTATCAGTAATTGACGATGTATGGTTTTTCTCTGCGACCTCTGCGTTAAACTTATTATGTTCCGGTCTGTCAACATTGAGTTTATCGGACGTTCAAGTTTACCGCAGAGGATGCGGAGCGAGCAGAGGACACACACTGAGTGAGAATGCGGAACCTACCTCATAATTCGCACAGGGTGAGCTTCAGTGTTGAAGATTATTTTGTTGAAATCGAGGCTTCGCGGTTCGGCAAAAAGCAAGTAGAAGTACTTGAAGGTCTCTGCAAAAAGAAAACTCTGCATTGAATCAGCCTTCTCTTTGCTGATTACGTTCTTTAGGCCGGCATACGCTTCATCCGTCCTACAATACTTCACAAAGTCGCGCCACAGTTCCTGCCCCATCCGCAGATACCGCGAATCATGAGTGTAGTGGTAAAGGTAGTATGTGGATTCCACGATTTCGGGTCGTAGCGGATAGCCCGGAGACGTTATCTTCATTGCTCTATAGTCAAACTCCTCGGGCTCGATTCCTTCTTGTCTCCACATTGTGAGTGACGATTCCTGAAGTCGCTTCGCACGGTTGATGTCACCAGAAAGGGCTAACACGGCGGGAAAGAATGCATCGAGTGCGCCGTAAGTAGTCGCACTACGTGCGCCCGTATTCATGTTGGCGTGTCCATACCACAGAGGTTTCGTGCTCTCACTCGACTCGGAGAGGTACTTGTTGATGGCGCCTATGCTCTCATGCCACATCTGTTTGCAATCTGCATCGCCGAAAAGCAACGCGCATTTCAGGAGATATTCGTAATAACTATCGATGCCTCCGCTGATGTGGCTGTCAGTATTTGTCCACGCCCCGGTTTCTACATTTATACCCTCTCCTACCAAGCCAATTAGAGAGCGCCGCCGATAAGTTTCCACCAAGGCACGTTTCGCTTTGTCGTAAAACACCGACCTGTGCGTCAGACGACTCAGAGTGCCGAATTCAATCAGTAAGGTCCCCGTTTCTGCAGGATTACTGACGTTGCCGCTGACCTTTCCCGTTTTCAAATTGACAAAGCGGTAGGGCATGCCTGTCGGCGAGTCGAATACGGGCAGCAGTCGATTCCCGAGATCCTGTGCAAGGTTCAAAAGACGCCTGTCTCCTGTGAGCTCAAAGTTCGACAGCAGGCCACCAAGCAGTCGAATCGTTATTTCGAAATTCTGAACCGAAATGTCTTTGTCCAATGACAGGTTTGCAACGATGTAGTTACGCGTGCGGTCAGCCTCCGTATGCATGCCCATAATGATCATCGTGTCGAGCGCGTCGACGGGAGTCATTAACAAAGGCTGCGCATACCAATCGTGGTGAGTTTTTGTTAATGGGCGAAGGTCATCGTGTGTCCATGCGTATTTCTTGTAACCGTTCCACGCGTGAAGAAATTCAGTTTTGACCTCACGCGCAAGCTTCTGCCGATTCACCTGCTGAGCATGCAGCGCAGGGCACAGCAACCGGAAAAGTAATACACAACATGTGAGCAGTCGAAGTTGCCGATGTAAATGTTTGGCGATTACTTGCATGCTTCAGAATTGAGTTTGTTCGGGACGCGCATTAGGGCGCTTTGCTCTAGGAGATTTTGTAGTAGGCGAACCCGAGAAAACGATAAACTCGAAGGAGGCGGCTGGTTACTTCGCTTTATGACGGTCCGGATCCGGAAAGAAATCGATAACCTGGCAATGCACTGGAAAGCGTGCGGAATGAATAACACCCGCCGGTATGTAGTAGCTATCTCCCTTTCGATAGGTTCGTGTCTCGCCGGCAATCGTGAATTCCAATTCGCCATTCACGACGATTCCCCACTGTTCGCCGTGTGCATGCGGCGGCACATCTCCACTCGGTGCGATGTCGAAGAATACAATTTGAGTACCTTCGCCCTGGGCCAACCAGCCTCGAACACCCTGGAAGTTGATATCCACTTCGGGTAGTGAAGTAATGCAAGACGGAAAGTCATCGTCGATTTGCTGACTTGTGTTTTCACTCATACGTGGAATCTCGGAGCCTAGAAAATTCGATTGTCTACCTTCAATACGCAGGGTTTTGCAACCAATCGTAGAGGACAGCAGCCAATCTTGATAGCCTCGTCACTGGGTTATGAATCGATTAAAGAATCTCGGCGGCCGAAGTTGAGAATTCATTTTGGCGAAATCGACGGCTCCATCGCGAACGACTGTCGAATGTTTGCTCGCTCAGGCGGCTTCGGCCATACCGAAATGACGCGACGTAATGGATGACCTGAGACATGTTCACGGAAATATTGCTCGTGTTCCCACTCAACTTCCGCCATTGACAAAAGGCAGTCGACAAATTGCGAGTAACCGCAATCCCGCGCGTGACGGGCAGCTGTTTCGTACTCGACAATGTTCCTGCTTTCCAGCCTGCCTGCACCGTACATTGGGGCAAACCAGCCACTCATGTGGCACATGAGTCCCAGTACCTTGCCGATGATTCTTGCCCTACGTTCACGTCTGCTGTCGGCAGCCGCACCGAGCGTTTTCAACATGTCACCGACGACGAGCCGGTGGCGCCACTCCTCGGCTTCAATGGTTTTAATTCTCTCGCGTTCAGCTTGATCGGCGACGGAATGCCAGTGGCCTCTATAAGCGAAAGCGGCGGCGAGCTCGCCCGAGTAGGCGAGCTGAAGTATTGAAATCAACTTACTCGCATCAGTTGGGGGGTCGGTCGATTCCATAGATCAGAACTTCATGGCCCAGCAATTCTGTTTGGCCTTCAATGTTTTCCCCAAGCCTTTCGGCAACCCGAATTGACGCTTTGTTGTCGGGATGAATCAAACTAATCACGTGTTTCTTATCAAGTACTTTGAAGGCGTAGGTCAAAGCTTTTTGGGCTGCTTCAATGGCGTAACCCTTTCCCCAACTTGGGCGCGCCAATGTCCAACCAATTTCGAAGCCGGGCCATCCTGGCGGATTCAATAAACCAACTCGGCCGATGAACTTACCGGTTGACTTCTCCTCGACCGCCCAGGGTCCATATCCAAGTAGATGCCAGTGGCCGACGAGAAAAGCCATGTGTCGCCATGCTTCCAGCGGAGTCAATTTCTTGCCCCCGAGGAAACGCATCACTTCTTCGTCGGCGCTCATTTCTGCATAAGCAGGAAAGTCGTCGTCCCGGAACATCCGTAGAAAAAGCCGTTCAGTTTCGAGTTGAACTTCCGTCATAAAGAAACGTGGATTTATCTCCGCGCGCTTTGATGCATCTTCTCTGTCCTCTGCTTTTTTTGGAACACTGAACATGGCCGTGTTGGAAGTAAACGCAGAGCACACAAAGACAGAGGAGGAAGAGAATATGCTATTTTCTTTTCCAGCGAACCCCGTCCTTAGTGTCTTCGAGGACAATGCCGCGGCTTGCCAACTCCATGCGGATTTCATCGGCACGACCGAAGTCACGTCGCCGGCGTGCCTCTTGCCGCTCGTCGATCATTGCTTGAATCTCACTATCAAGCATTTCGCTTTGTCTTTCGCCGAATATATTGAGAACGGTGTCGAAACGGACTAATAGTTCCAGCAACTCGCGCTTGTTCTCTTCTTTCACTCGCTTCCGTGCGAGCGCGCTATTGACCTCACGTGAAAGATTATGAATAGCGGCAAGCGCGATCGACGTATTGAAGTCGTCATCCATGCCAGCTTCAAATGCCTGCAAAGCACGAAGCGTCGACTGATGCAGCTCCTCATTTAGACCAGGTTCCGTCTTTGCCTCACTTAGTCGCGCCTGAAAATCGCGCAAGCTGTTGACCGTTTTCTCCGCGCCGCCAAGCGCGTCGAAGGTGAAGTTCAGTTGTTTGTTGTAAGGAACGCTGAGAAGAAAGTATCTGATTGCTGCGGCGGAATACCCTCTCGCGGTTATGTCGCGAAACGTGTAGTAATTTCCTTTCGACTTCGACATCGTTTCGCCTTCTACCTTTAGATGTTCGAAGTGGATCCAGTAGCGGACAAATTGTTTCCCAGTCGCGCCTTCACTCTGCGCAATCTCATTTTCATGATGTGGGAAAACGAGATCGATGCCTCCTGCGTGAATGTCGAACGTCTCTCCGAGATACTTCATTGACATTGCTGAGCACTCGATATGCCAGCCGGGGCGGCCGCGGCCGATCTCCGTGTCCCATGTGGGTTCCGCCGGCACCGTCGGTTTTTTCCAAAGAGCAAAGTCGCGAGCATCTTCCTTCTCGTATTTGTCTGTGTCGACTCGCTCGCTCGCGCCGGCAATGTTCCCTGCAAAATTTATCTTCGAGAGTTTTCCGTATTCCGGGAACGATGCGATTCGGTAATAGATAGAACCGTCTGATCGATACGCGTGGTTTGTGTTCAGTAACTTCTGAATCAGCGACACCATCTCCGGAATATGACGCGTGGCGCGCGGCACAACATCCGGTCGTTCGCAGCCGAGCGCGTCAAAATCCTCCCAAAGCGCGTCGATGTACTTGGCCGTATATTCATCAATAGTGAGTCCCGCCGCTTGAGACTTCGCGATAATACGATCCTCGACGTCAGTGATGTTCATGACGTGGATCACTTTCAGGCCTTTAAATTTTAAATACCGACGCAGGACATCGGCGGCCACTGCTGAACGAAAGTTGCCGATGTGGCCGTAGTCCCAAACGGTTGGTCCGCAGTAATAAATGCGGGCTTCACCTGGAACCAGTGGTTGGAACTCTTCGACTTGGCCGGACAATGTATTATGGAATCTAAGCATGACGATTGCGAGATGCGCGCCAGACTTCCATCCGGCGCGCACGGCGTGAAGTCTAGGAAAGCGACGATGGAAAGGCAAACTGGCGGTCGGGTTTTTCTGCCGGAAAAGGCAAGGGAGTATTTGACATTCGACACTCGAATCTGCTGTTTGTCATTGCGTCCGTGAGAAGTGGTCCCAACCCGTCGGCGCGAGCTCCCACACACGAGAGGCCTCAGAGATCCGTACACCTTCCGACTTATAGCGAATTTCCCCGACATGCGTAATAGGCACGCCGTCTACTCGTTTGGGCAACCGGGCAACGTGTTGCGGTTTCACCGAGAACAGCAACTCAAAATCCTCACCACCATTGAGCGCTAGCTGCAGTGGATCCAGTGCTCGCCGTCCACACAACTCCCGAACAAAATTGTCGATAGGGATCTCCGCTGCGTTAATCATTGCCCCAACGCCACTTTCCCTGCAAAGGTGATTTACATCTGAAGACAAACCGTCGCTCAAGTCGATCATTGCAGAAGCAAGTTTTTCTTGCCCCAACACTATTCCCCAGCCCACTCGTGGTTCTGGACGAAGTTGCCGGAGCAACAAATGATCGATCGACTGTGAATCGGTGGCGGCATTTTGGTCCGGCAACTGTGCGCCTCTCTCTACCAATCGAAAACCGGCAGCAGCTCCTCCCAAAGAACCAGTCACAAATAATTGATCTCCAGGCTGGGCCCCTGCACGAAGTACGGCATTACCCGATTCGCATTCGCCCAAAACTATCGAATCGATGACTAGCTTTTCGGGTGCTCTCGACGTGTCGCCCCCAATCAACTGAACATCGTAACGTTGCGCGAGCTGAAAGAACCCTTCGTAGAAAGCATCTACTAAATCTGAGCACCACAGCTTCTCAGGTACGCCAACCGACAACAATGACCACCGCGGACGCGCTCCCATGGCTGCAATATCGGAGAGTGAAACTGCTAAAGCCTTGTGACCAAGTAATACTGGCGGTGTCGTCTCGCGACGAAAGTCAATGTCTTCCACCAGCATGTCAGTGCTGATGACGATATTCTTTCCAGTTGCTGATCGAATGATAGCGGCATCGTCTCCGATACCGGCGATCAAAGAAGGGTTACTCGAAAGATTTTCGAGCGTCACCCGTTCACGTAATTGATTTATGAACGTGAATTCAGTGCGCGCGATTGAACTCCGATCAGACTTCTGCTCTGAAGAGGATTGTGGAGTTTCATCGTTCATCCGCCATTATCCTTTTAAAGATTGCGGCGAAGTGACTCAACACCTGCATTGATGGATTCGATTGATGTTGAGAAGGAGAAACGCAAGTGACCTTCGCCGTTTTCACCAAAAACGACACCGGGAACTGCCGCGACTTTCGCCCGGTCTAATAATACTTCGGCTGCTTTGCGACTGTCGTTACTGATCCGACTGACGTCGGGAAACGCATAGAAGGCGCCCGCGGGTGGCCTGCAAGTTAATCCAAGTTCATTAAGTCCGGAAACTAACAAGTCACGTCGCTTTCGGTACTCACGAAGGTTTGCGGTGAGAAGATCTGATTCGTCATTGAACACAGCGAGAGCTGCCCATTGCGTTGGCGTGGAGACTCCGTTCGACGAATAAAGCGTTGTCTTTCGTAAACCTTTCATCCACGGTTCAGTAGCCACAGCGTAGCCGATACGCCATCCGGTCATCGCATACGATTTGGAAAACGTGAAACAAGTGATGGTTCGTTCAAACATTCCGTCGATCGAAGCAATCGAGAAGTGTTGGTGGTCGTAGACGAGATCTTCGTATGCTTCATCGGCGATCACAACGATGTCGCGTTCTGAGACGAACTTTGCAACCGCGTTCGCTTCTTCAGCTGTAAACACAACTCCTGTGGGATTCTGTGGCGTGTTGTAGTAGATCGCCTTAGTGCGATTGGTGCAATACTTGCTCAATGTTTCTGTGAATCCAAACTCTCGTGCTTCGTTCGTAGGTACGAAAACTGTCCGACCCTGGCAGTGGGCGACAAGATCTTTGATAGGTGTCCAATATGGTGAGAAGAGAAGGACATCGTCACCCGGGTTGACCACTGACTGAAACGCGCCAAATAATCCCTGCATCCCTCCGTTCAGAACGATTACATCTCGTTCCTGGGCCGGGATGTGATTTTTGCGGCGAAGTTTTTCAGCGATTGCGGTTCGCAATTCCGAAACGCCGGAAGACGGTGCGTAGCGCGTTCGGTTTTCGTCGAGCGCACGTGTCATCGCAACCTTGATGAACTGTGGTGTGGGAATAAAAGGTTCGCCACCCTCGAACTGATGGACGGTGGCGCCACTGGCCCGCAGTTCCATGATTTTATTGCGGATTATGACGATATCTGAAAAGCCAACTTCATCAAGCCGCGAGGCGAGACGAAACAAAGTTGGCAGGGTCGTCACTGTTTTGGAGAATTCCTTCCGCTTTTGTGTGGGACAGCGGATTATAGCTTGACGACCATCGGCCGTCTACCGAGAGGGCCGACGTTTCCGGCCGGGCCAATGCTTACCTAATACCTTTAAGAATCTATTTGAACTCAGAGGCGCTAAGTGTAAGTATTGACACGCCAAAGATTCGACGGGTAACATGTCGAGTCGCGAGTTGATCGCAGAACGTCGCCGCAGTTCCAGCTTTTCCGATCCATTAAGTCAGTCTCCAATTTGGTTTATTATTATGAGTCGTCCGGCTGTAGCAATACCTGAAAAACTTTTTTTCAAAATCGGAGAAGTTTGCGGACTCGCAGGAGTTCAGGCGCATGTCTTGCGGTACTGGGAGTCGGAGTTTCCGATGCTTGCTCCCCAGAAGAACCGCGCGGGACAGCGGGTTTATCGCAAGCGGGACGTAGAAATGGCGCTGCGAATAAAGGAGTTGCTCTACGAAGATCAATATACAATTGCCGGGGCCAAAAAGCGTTTGACAAATGAACTTCGCGGCGGCGGCAAGTTCAAAGTCGTCAATGGAGAAGACGGTTCCCATCCAACGTTGAATCTTGATAGCGGCGACGCGACGGTGGCGCAAACGGTTTTTGAACATTCAAATCTGATTTCCAAAACTGCTGCAGAACGCCAGGGGCTGAGACGCATTGCTTCCGAGTTGCGAGAGTTGTTGAGCCTCCTTGAAAAAGAGAATCAAGCCAAGTTGCAATAGCTAAGACGGCCATCGATTTGACATTCGTTCTTTCCACGACATACTAGACAACCAGACGGGACGTGGCGCAGCCTGGTAGCGCGCACGCTTGGGGTGCGTGAGGTCGCTGGTTCGAATCCAGTCGTCCCGACCAATTCAGGGCTCTCGAATTAGTTCGAGGGCCCTTTGTGTTGGTGCGGTGAGCCGGACCGATCATTAACTCTTCCGCGGACGAGCAAAATTGTTCCAGCCGTGATCAGCGCTACGCAACTTCGGGCTGACTTACAATGCGTGCACGCCCAGAAATCTCGTGCAATAGGTTAAACACGATCAGACACTAACTCTAAATTTTCAACATTACACAGCTAAAGCTTTTCAGAGAGGCATCCGCGAAAATCATTTAGCAGTGACGGCGTCAAAGTGTGAGTTGAGAACAACGCTGCTGAATTCTCAAGCGAATCACATCCACTACAATTAAACAAACAAGTGACCGGAAAGTTTTCAGGTTAATTTCTAAGTTCGCCGATCACTATTGGGGAAGTGAGTGTCTTATGAACGGGACACTTGTGCGCGATCTGCTGGAGGCGTTCGCGTTGGTCGTCTGATAATGGACCAGAGAAAACTACTGCACGTTCGATGTGATGAATGTAGCCGTCCGCAACACTCGCACACTCCTGACAATCTTGTGCGTGAATCCTGCTCTGACGCAGATGTACTGTAACCTTCTCAACTGGCCATTGCTTTCGTCGTGCAAAGCATCGTCGTTATCGAAATGCAACTACCTAAAGCGGCAAGCAGGAGAGTATACGGATCCGGACCGGCATCTTCGCCGCCGACAGTAACGGGTTCGTCGGTTATCAAAGTTTGGCCACCGCCATACCGTACCTCGTTGCGCAAGTTGTGAAGAGAAGTCACAACAACTTCGCTCATAGACTTTCCTCCAGAGTTAAGCTTGTTAACGCGCGCTAACAAATCGCTGTTTTTACCCTCGCTTGCAGTCAACTCTTGCGCGCGGATAAACTCCCCGTTCGTTTAATTATCACCCACTCGCAATTGTTCACAGTCACGAGGTAGTCTCCGATGAAGATTCACGAGTATCAAGGGAAAGAATTGCTGCGTAAATTTGGTGTTGCTGTTCCGCGCGGTCTCGTAGCACGTTCGCCTGAAGAGGCATATCACGCTGCCAAAGAATTGGGTAGCGAGGTGGTTGTGGTTAAAGCTCAGATCCATGCAGGTGGCCGTGGCAAAGGTGGTGGCGTTAAGCTGGCGAGAAGTGCGGATCAAGCGCAGGGCATTGCACGGCAAATGCTCGGCATGAAGCTCGTAACGCACCAGACCGGACCAGAAGGAAGAGAAGTGCGCGTATTGTTAGTCGAAGAAGGACTACCGATCGACAAAGAGTTCTATCTTGGCATCGTACTCGACCGTGGCTCAGGACGGCCGGTCTTTATGGCTTCATCCGCAGGAGGAATGGACATCGAAGAGGTCGCGGCGAAAACCCCCGAACAGATTCTGAAAGAGACGATCGATCCGGCAGTGGGTTTCCGATCGTTCCAGGCGCGTAAGCTTGCTTTTGCACTCGGAATTCCCGGTCCGCTCATTGGTCAAGCGGTGAAGTTCATGCAGTCGTTGTATGTTGCTTACGAGCAATTGGATGCTTCACTCGTTGAAATCAATCCGTTTCTCTTAACTAAGGACAGCCGGTTGATTGCGCTCGACGCGAAGATCAATTTCGACGATAACGCGCTCTTCCGGCACAAAGAGTTTCTCGATTTGAGAGATCTTAACGAAGAAGAGCCGCTCGAAATTGAAGCCTCGAAGTTTGATTTAAATTACATCAAGCTCGATGGCAACATCGCGTGTATGGTGAACGGCGCAGGGTTGGCGATGGCCACGATGGACATTATTAAACTTGCAGGCGGTGAACCCGCGAACTTTCTCGACGTCGGCGGAGGCGCCTCCCAGGAGAGAGTCGAAGCGGCCTTTCGAATCCTGCTCGCAGATCGAAACGTTAAGGCAGTCCTGATAAATATTTTTGGCGGCATCGTGCGTTGCGATATGGTTGCGCGCGGCGTTGTTGAAGCGGCGCGAAACCTGGCCATCACTGTACCCGTCGTGGTCCGACTTGAGGGCACTAACGTCGAGGAGGGCCAGCGCGTGATTCGTGAGTCGAGGCTGAACTTTACTGTGGCCAACGGTATGAAGGACGCAGCGGAGAAAGTTGTTGCGCTTGCAGCATAAGAGAGATCAAAGCAAATTAGAGTGATGCATAGAAGTAGTTTACTCAAATGGATCGTCGGTATCTGCCGCTTTGGTCTTGTCGCTCTATTTATTTTTACAGCAGCAGCGAAGTTGACAATCCTGCAATCGTTCGTCACGAACGTAGGCGAATTGCTGAGTGCTTCCGGAATTGATTATCAACGTTGGTCGTGGCCGGTTACTATCACAGTCATCTTATCCGAAATCTGCACTGCGTTATTTCTTGTCTGGCGACGTACAGTGCGGCTGGGCGCCACAATCGCCGGCATCTTGCTGGCGTCCTTTGCTGCTTATGCGTTGTATTACGTTTACGTGCTTCATGGTGAACCGCTCGAGTGCGGTTGCTTCGGCGGTATCATTGCGAGCCAGCTCGGAATAAAAACTGCGCTTCGTAATCTCGCGCTCTTAATTCCCGCAATCATTGTTTGGTTCGGACATCGGCCGCGCGCCGCGAGTGCACAATCAACCGTACGAAACAAAACCGTTATTGTTTGACGGAGGAACTCTTGGCAAATATTTCATTTTGGGGAGCCGTCGGAACGGTAACCGGTTCTAAATATTTAATCGAAACTCACGATACGCGCGTACTCGTCGACTGCGGGATGTTTCAGGGCTTGAAGCAACTCCGCGAACGCAATTGGCAGGAGCCGCCGTTCAATGCGCGTTCGCTGAATGCGGTCATCATCACTCATGCTCACATCGATCATACCGGGTATCTGCCACGGCTGGTGCGACACGGGTTTCATGGCCCAATTTACTGTTCGCGTGGCACTTCAGATCTGCTGAAGATTCTCCTGCCCGATGCGGCTCGTCTGCAGGAAGAAGAAGCAGATTTTCGTAATCGTCACAAACTCACCAAACACGATCCCGCGTTGCCGCTCTATACTGAGGAAGACGCACGCGCGACACTCGAGTTAGTAAAGCCAATCCCGAACAGTGGTCAGGAATTTCCAGCGGCGCCAGGAATCATTGCCAGCTTTCGTATCTCCGGACACATCCTCGGTTCGAGCCTGGTTCTCCTCGAACTCAGTCAGGCAGGTGACGATCTTCGGGGCCGGCGCATTCTGTTTTCTGGCGATCTGGGACACTACGATCAACCAATCATCCGAGATCCGGTACCACCACCCGCATGTGATTATCTCCTCGTCGAATCTACTTACGGCGATCGACTGCACGATCCAGAAAAGCCAAAGGAAGCACTAGCGCGAATAATCAAGGATGCTGCAGCTCGAAATGCTCCTGTCTTGATTCCCGCATTTGCCGTTGGCCGCACACAGGAGATCGTATACCTGATACGAGAGTTGGAAGACGAAAAGGCGATCCCAGTTATACCGATCTGCGTTGACTCGCCGATGGCAGCCGCTTCGACTACTGCTTATGCTGCGCGGACTGAAGAACAGGATGAGGATTATGCGGGTGTGCTCGCGCGGCAGCAGCACCCGCTACGTACGCACGCGATGATGACCTGCTCCTCGAAGCATGAATCGAAGCAGTTGAACGAGGCGCAAGGCGCACGAGTGATCATCAGCGCTTCTGGAATGATGACAGGCGGACGCGTTCTACATCATGCGCTGCGTATGGTTCCGGATCCTGAAGCGACAATAGTCTTTGTTGGTTATCAGGGAGCCGGCACTCCAGGTCGCAGAATCCTCAATGGCGAATCTGAGATCAAGATTTTGGGCCAATGGATACCTGTCCGGTGCCGTGTGGAAAAGATTGGTGGATTTTCTGCGCACGCCGACTGGCAGGAAGTGATCCGGTGGCTGGAAGGATTGCCAAACACACCTCGGCGCGTTTTCGTAACACATGGCGAACCCGAAGCAGCAGAGGCGATGAAGCAACACATCGTCGACAGATTCGGCTGGACCGTAGAAGTCCCGACGTATGGTGAAAAGTTTGAATTAAGGTAATTGTTGTCGGGTTCAGTAGTCCTTTTGTCAGTTGTCAGTCGTTTGCAACTGATCCCACCATGGGTATCAGATGCCGGAACACGACAGGTAAAGCATATCGGACATCAGTTGAACAGGTGACTGGCCACCGACAACTGGACAGCGACAAATAAAGGAAGAAGATGAGCATCCTGGTAAACGAAGCGACGCGACTTGTGGTGCAGGGCATCACGGGCAAAGAAGGAACCTTTCATACAAAACAAATGGTTGAGTATGGCACCAATGTCGTTGGTGGGGTCACGCCGGGTAAGGGAGGCACAACACACGAACGCATTCCTGTATTCAATACAGTTGCCGCTGCAGTGCAGGATGCGGGCGCGAATGCTTCAGTGATTTATGTGCCACCTCCGTTTGCCGCGGATGCGATCATGGAAGCTACTGACGCCGGCATTCCTGTTGTTGTCTGCATCACAGAAGGAATCCCGACGTTGGATATGGTTAAGGTCAAGGAATATCTACGCGACAAGCCGACGCGCTTAATTGGACCAAACTGTCCCGGAATCATTTCTCCAGGTAAATGCAAGATTGGAATTATGCCCGGACACATACATCGGGAGGGTCGCATTGGTGTCGTGTCGCGCTCGGGTACGCTGACTTATGAAGCGGTCGGGCAACTGACCGCACTCGGTTTGGGACAGTCGTCAGCAATTGGAATTGGCGGCGATCCGATAGTGGGAACGACTCACGTTGACGCATTGCGATTATTTCAGGATGACCCGGAAACAGAAGGTATCGTCATGATCGGCGAGATCGGCGGAACAGCTGAGGAAGAAGCAGCAGCATTTGCGAAAGTTAACATTACGAAGCCAGTCGTTGCATTTATCGCCGGTCAGACAGCACCGCCGGGAAGACGAATGGGCCATGCTGGTGCGATCATCGCGGGCGGCAAAGGAACTGCGGCGGAAAAAATGAGTGCACTGGCGAACGCTGGCATACACGTGGTGAAATCGCCGGCCGATATCGGATCGGCCATGAAAGAGTGTTTGTAAATACTCCTTTGGCTTTTCGGGTTTGTCAGTTATTGGTTCGGTTTACGTCGTGAATTCTCAATCTGAGATGTTGGTTCAATGGCGTTGACGAAAGTAGCGTTGTCATGTCAACCACTGAGACGAAACAACGCAATTTGTAAAGGATCGAAATGACTAATTTAACCTTCGGCATCATAAAGCCTGACGCAGTTCGGGCGCGTAAGGTAGGAACAATCGTTCAAAAAATTCTTGACAGTGGCTTCAGTCTTCGCGGCATGAAATTGATTCGTATGACTCGTCAACAAGCGGAAGGCTTCTACGCTGTTCACCGGGAGCGACCTTTCTTTGCTGGCCTGACTGAGTTCATGTCGAGCGGTCCGTGCGTGGTGATAGCGCTGGAAAAAGAGGGCGCTGTGAAAGCATGGCGCGATTTAATGGGAGCAACTGATCCCGCCAGAGCCGATCAGGGAACCTTGAGGAAAGAATTTGGCGCATCCGTTGGCGAGAATGCGGTACATGGATCGGATTCCGACGAGAATGCGTCGATTGAAATAGGGTATTTTTTTAGTCAATTGGAGTTAGTTTAGGTTCACGAAGCGGAGTCGAAAGTCAAATGTTGCCTGCTAAAATAGCCATGCAACAAAGCGCCGCCGGCCGCCCTCCAAAGAAAGAGTATTCAGTGAGCGTTGAGTGTGTGACAGGGGTATTGAACAGTCATGAAGCGTTGCCCAAGATGTAACCAGCGATTCACAGAATCATGGTTGACGTTTTGTCCGAGCGATGGCTCGACGCTTCTTGAGGTTCAAGATTCCGATAAACAAGCCGAGGGGGAATGGTCTGAACAGCCAAGTGTCAATCAACTGCGACGACCCGGTATGGGGGGTTGGGCAGCTCCGCAGGAACACGCACCAGTCGCGCCCTGGCTGCCCCCGCCGCCACCACCCCTCCGACCTCCGAACCAGACTCTGGCAATTGCATCGATGATCACTGGAATCGCCGGTTGGGTAATTGGTTGTTTCGGACCTTTTCCGGGGATAGCGGCTCTGATAATGGGACTAATGGCGTTGTCGCGAATCAAGAATTCTCCAGAACGGGAGGGCGGCAAGCCTTTCGCGATTGTTGGTGTGGTGACGGGCACCGCAAGTGTCGTAATGTTTGCTGCAATTATACTTTATTTAGTTTTGGCAGTAGTCTCTAGCAAATGATTCATCACGGGTGAAGTAATGAAGCGCTGCCCTACTTGTAACCGAACGTTTAACGATCCGAATCTTAGTTTTTGTATCGACGACGGCACTCCGCTCGTCGCGGTTGCGGATACTTCTACACAATCAAGTCGACCTGATTCGGGAGCGCTGGCGTATCAACCTCCGTCAAATTATATTCCGCCTGGAGGTGGGGAACGTCGGCGAGTCTGGCCCTGGGTACTCGGTATTCTTGGTGTGTTCTTTATCGCAATTGTTGGCCTGTCAATAGCCGCGGCGCTTTTTCTTCCGCGTATGATGCGCAACTCTAGTAATCGCGAAGCTGCGACGAACACGAATGCCGCACCGACCACAAACGGAAACACGAACCTCAATTCCAATACCAGGGTCGCGAACACAAACTCAGGTGTCACTAACTCCAATACTCCTGCAGTTGGCTTGGCGCCTACGGATGCCGACGATGTGCTGGCGCAGTTGACGCAGCTTGAACACGAGTGGACAGTCGCGAACATCAATGCCGACAAGAAACAGCTAGATCGCATTCTCGCTGAGGATTACGTCGGCACTTCAAGTGAAGGAAAAACGCAGGGCAAAGTTGATTACATAAGGACAATCGAAAGGGACACGTCGATACAAAAATGGGACTTTCAAAACCTCAAGCTTTCGCTTCGCGGTGATCGCGCGACTTTAAGCGGCGTTGTTCGTTTGACAGTGCAGGGTCGCGGCGACGTGTCGTTTAATTTTACTGATAAGTTTGTATGGCGTGATGGACGGTGGCAGGCTACAGGCTCAGCTGTGACTCCGATACAGCAGTAGCCGGGTAACAAGGATTTTCGAATGTCAATAATAACTGATGTGATCGAATCAACCAGGGCAATCATCCAGGGAATGGGTGTTACTCTCTCCTATATTCCCAAACGCAAGTGGACTGTTGAGTATCCAGATGAGCCAGTTACAATGCAACCGCGGTATCGCGGGCAGCATTTGCTGCATGTTGACGAACTCGGCCGCGAGAAATGTGTTGCCTGTTTCCTTTGCGCCGCAGCGTGTCCCTCAGAGTGCATCTACATTGTAGCGCGCGACGATCCGAGACCGGCTGAGGAACGAATCGGCGTCGACGAGCGCTATGCAGAGGTTTACAACATTGATTATGGTCGTTGTATCTTCTGCGGCTACTGCGTCGAAGCGTGTCCCAAAGATGCTATTACGCATGGCTACAACTTTGAGCTGAGCGTTTACAGCCGAGCGGATCTTCTGAAGACAAAGGATGATCTGCTGATAACCAAACAGATGCAGTCGAAGAATTATCGCGTAGCGTCGTCGAGTGAAGACGTTGATTCTGAGTACAAAGAAGTCTAAATCTACAACAGCATTAATACTGTTTGATTGGCCAGGGCGGACGAGTTTTTGAAAAATAACTCGCACCGCCTGTTCCTTTTCTGACTGCGAACACGCAGATCCTGCGTATAAAAGCACCGTTCCTATATGGCCCTTCGTGAGTATCATTATCGTTGGACCTTTCAACTGAAAGCGAACCCGGAAAAGCTTTGGCCCTTCGTCGCCGATACGAATCGCTTTAATCGAGACACGGGAGTGCCGGCCGTCGACGTTTTGCGAGATAAGGAACGGCTACCAAATGCGCGGCGGCGTTTGCGACTCTCGATAGCTGGGGTTCCCGTCGAATGGGAGGAACAACCTTTTGAATGGATTCGTCCAGAGAAGTTCGGAGTGGAGAGAACTTATAGTAAGGGTCCAATGGCTCGGATGAAGGTGCTCGTCGAGCTAAAGCCCAGGTTAGACGGTGGCACGGAATTGACTTATACCGTTTGGGCCACGTCCAGGAATGTTTTGGGCGCCATTGCAATACCACTGCAAGTTGGACTAATTAGTGCGCGACAATTCCGAAAGGTGGTTCAAAGCTACGATACTGATGCGATTTCCGAACCACGCGCTCCACTGAAAAAGTCTGCTTCCGCGGCTAAGGTGAATCGACCGCGACTCCTGCATCTGAAGGAGCGAATCGTAACGGGCGACTCAGCTGATCCCATTGCCGTACGAATCGTAGATCGCCTCGCGAGTTTCATAGAACTCGCAGATGATTTGGCAGTTGCTCGCATTCGTCCGTATGTACTCGCTGACGACTGGCAAGAGTCTCGCCGCAAGGTACTTGAAATGTGTTTGCGAGCGACGAGAGCTGGACTACTCGATTTGCAATGGGAGCTTCTTTGCCCCTTGTGTCGCGGACCTCAAGAGGCGGCGACATCGCTGAAAGCAATTCAATCCAACGTGCATTGCGAAACTTGCCGCATCGACTTCACTGCTAATTTCGATCGGTTTGTGGAACTGACCTTCAGGCCCAATGCCGCGATTCGACCAGTCGATGCGAAGGACTATTGCATAGGTAGTCCGGAGCGCACTCCTCATGTTGTTGCGCAGCAGCTATTGGCAGGGAAGAGTAGTCGACTACTCGAGTTGCCGCTTGAGACCGGCAATTACCGGCTTCGCGCACTTGAGCTTCCCGCAGTTCGTTCAATAACGGTTTGCGCGGACGGACCGGCTTCCGCGACTCTGACTATCAACGAAACTGAATCTATCGGTGAGGTCGTGAGACTGGCTGAGAGGTCGCAGGTTAGGCTTCGAAACGACACCACTAATGAACAGTTGATGCTATTGGAACGAACGTCGTGGAGCGATCAGGCCGCTACAGCGTCTGAAGTGACGGCATTGCAAATTTTTCGCGATCTCTTTTCTACTGAGGCGTTGAGACCGGGTGAGCAGATCTCAGTAGGGACCTTGACGGTTCTGTTTACCGATTTGCGAAACTCAACTCGCTTATATCGTGAGATTGGAGACGCAACTGCTTTTGGACATGTCATGAACCACTTCGATGTCTTGCGAAAAACGATCACGGAACAGGACGGTGCGATTGTGAAGACGATCGGCGATGCTGTAATGGCCGTGTTCCGCAATCCCGCGAATGCACTACGCGCGATGCTTGACGCGCAAACAATCCTGGCAAATCCGTCCGCCGGAAAGATGCCGCTGACGTTGAAGGCTGGATTGCACAGTGGACCGTGTATCGCCGTGACGCTCAACGATCGTCTCGACTATTTTGGATCAACTGTGAACCTCGCCGCGCGTCTTGAGTGTCTCTCGACTGGTGACGACGTAATAATCTCGCGAGCTGTTCATGAGGATACGGACGTTCGACAATTTCTTTTACAGAAAGAGTATGAAGCACTGCCCTTCGATATGTCGTTGAAGGGTTTTGATGAAGAGCGGTTTGACTTGTGGCGCGTGCGCAAAATGCGGGAGCGCATAAGCGAAAACTAATATATTACGATGAGTTCGTTATTAGCCGCACAAGGCGTTTCGAAGGTTTATCAGATGGGGGCAAACAGCGTAACCGCGCTCGACAACGTTTCGATTGACGTTAGCGAGGGCGAGTTTGTGGTCATTCAGGGAACCTCAGGCTCAGGCAAGTCAACGCTTTTGAATATGCTGGGAGGTCTCGACCGCCCCAGCCAAGGCGAAGTTTACTTTGGATCGAAAGCGTTGACTCCCCTTTCCAAGAGAGAGATGGCTCGGTATCGACGTTACTCGGTCGGAATGATTTTTCAGAATTTCAATCTGATCCCAACGATGAGCGCTCGTGAAAACGTTAGCCTGGCATTGGCTTTTGCCGGCTTGAGGGGACAGCAGCGACGAGAGCGAGCAAAGGAGTTGCTGGAGAAAGTTGGATTGGGTGATCGGATGTCGCACCGACCCGCAGAACTGTCCGGCGGCGAACAGCAGCGGGTGGCTATCGCGCGTGCGCTTGCGAACAATCCGCTGGTTTTACTAGCGGATGAACCGACCGGCAATCTCGATTCACGTAGAGCACACGAGCTGTTGGACCTGCTGCGAAATATGGTCGAGCGCGATGCATTGACGGTGTTGATGGTCACACACGACCACGAACTCGCAAACAGTTTTGCAGATCGCATCATCATGATGAAGGACGGCCGTGTTGTGTAAGTAATCTCAAACTACCAAGCCGGCTTGGTCCCATCAAAAGACTCGTGGTGCGTTAATCGCTGCGTAAAGTTTGGCGGCTATAACTGTCTTCTTATTATAGACCCAAGCACCCCGCAATCTTCAAATTTCGGATTCCGAAGTTCGCAGTTCGAATCAGTTTTTTTCAAGGAGTTTCTAATGACTAACCCGGCTTCTCAAATGACACTGGAAGCACTGCGTTCCGTGCCGCTGTTTGCTTCGCTTGATGATCGGGCAGCAAAGGACTTGCGCAGTCTACTTAGTGAACAGCAGGCAGCGCAAAATTCGACGCTGTTCTGCCAGGGCGATAAAGGCAACGCAATGTATTTGATTGAGAGTGGACGAGTGAGGATCAGCATTCGCGATCACGAGAAAAAGGAGGTAACGCTTGCCGAGCTGGCGCAAGGCGATTTTTTTGGTGAGATGTCGCTAATCGACGGGCGGCAGCGTTCTGCTGACGCCCACGTCCTTGAAGATTCACGACTTGCGATCCTTTCGCGCGACTCTTTTCTTTCCTTTGTGCGGGCAAATCCTGATGTTGCTTTAGAGATGCTCAGTGCGCTAAGCGATCGTTTGCGCCGGACAGATGAATTGTTGCGCTCCCGTGTTTCGCGAAATGCCAACGACGAGGCGGCGGCTCGGTTAACTCTGGCAGATAGGGCCGCGGATCTAATCGCGGAGTTTGGCGGCAGCTGGAAATTCATTGGCGTATCGATTGGAATAATTGTGTTTTGGATCATATTCAATTCTTACATTCTGGTACGCGGGTTTGATCCGGCGCCTTACCAAATGCTGAATCTCGTGCTTGCAGTGATTGCGGGGATGCAGGCACCCATCATAATGATGTCGCAGAACAGGCAGGGTGAAAAAGACCGCCTTCGCGCAGATCTCGATTATCAGGTGAATCTGAAAAATGAATTGTCGTTGACGGAAGTGCTGCGACGTCTTGACGTACTGGAGAGCGAGAGGCTGCCCAAGCTGTTTGAGGAACAGAACATGCGGATTGCCGCCGCTGGCGCGCAGATGCGAGGTAGATTTCCGATCTGAGTTCATCCGGGATCTCAGATCGCAAACATGAAAGGCCAAACACGAAAAAAACATGGCGCCGCAGACTACATCCGTGCTGAAAGCAATCTTCTTCGACTTCAACGGAGTCATCATCGATGATGAAGCTCTGCAAATGAAAGCCTATCAGGAGATCTTCCGTGAGTATCAGATCGAACTTTCGGAACAGTGGTACCTCGACGCACTCGGTATGGACGATCAAACTTTTGTCCGGGCGATTTTTGCACGTGCGCAGAAACCGTTAGACGATACTGTTTTGAAATCAATGCTCGAGGCTAAAGGCCGATTGCATCGGGCAATGATTGAGGAGGAGTTGCCTTTATTTCCAGGTGTGCTCACATTCCTGAAAGCAACAGCTCGGAACTATCATCTCGGACTTGTCAGCATGGCCAGTCCGGTAGAAGTCAAATATGTGTTTGATCGTGCGCGAATCGATCAGTTGTTTTCAGTCATTGTTACTGCTGAAAATGTTTCCGTATGCAAACCTGCTCCAGATTGTTACCGCTGCGGTCTCGGGAAGTTGAATGAGGAGCGGCGACGGCACAGATTGTTGCCCGTGCTCTCATCCGAGTGTTTGGCGATTGAGGATTCTCCGCCCGGAATCAAGTCCGCCCGCGCAGTGGGAATGAAAACTCTGGGAGTAACTAATACTGTTAGTGAGGCAGATCTGCGAGCTGCTGGGGCCGATATTGTTACCCCCAGTTTGGCTGATTGGACCGTCGAAGCAGTGGAGTTGTTGTATTGAAGAGTAGATTTGTGGACTGCGAACTTCGCATGTTGAGCCCTTTGTGATCTGATTTCACCATTCCCAATCGTCAATACGAAATATTTTTTTGTGAGTTTTCTCGACATTCTTCATCTCGCCCTCAGAAATCTGCGACAGTCAAAACTACGCGCAGTGCTCACGACGATGGGCGTGATCGTCGGTGTATCAGTAATTGTAACGATGATCTCATTTGGCTTGGGTTTGCAGCGCAATATGCTTGACAGGTTCAAGGCACTGGACCTCTTCAACGAAATACAAGTATTCGGCCGTGGGTTAAGCAATCTTGCGGGGCTGGATCGAAACTCTCCCAGAGATGAAGGTGAGCGGCGCAACGGACGGCAACGGTCCGACAAAACTCCCACACGCATCCTGGACGACGCTGGTATCGCTGAGATCGCGGCCATTGCTGGGGTCGCTTATGTCGAACCGAACGTGAATTTTTCTGCGTATGTACGCGCAAACGATCGGGTGCAGACTCAATACGTCGGCGGCGCAAATATTCCGAACTCTTCCTCGCGGTTTCAGCAATTCGTGGCTGGAAAGATGATTGCCTCTCAAACAGCAGACGAAGCGGTCGTAACAGAACGCTTCCTCCGTGACTTTGGTTACGACAAGCCGGCTGACGCTATTGGTAAAACGCTTGAGTTGCTGGCTCCGCCCGGTGAAAAACAAAACCAAAAGAAGTCAGAGGAGGAGCAGCCAAATTTTTTCGGCATTCCGCTCGAAGACGATGG
The DNA here is from genome assembly GCA_046262775.1 of Pyrinomonadaceae bacterium. Lineage (GTDB taxonomy): Bacteria > Acidobacteriota > Blastocatellia > Pyrinomonadales > Pyrinomonadaceae > PSRF01. The sequence goes on from JBHEMC010000012.1 coordinate 24,389, forward strand.
CTTGGACGAATCGAATATGGCCGGCGTCGTATCGCATTCATTTCGCATAGCTGGTGTGTTGAATACTGAAATCAAAGAAGGCGCGGGTCAGGGAGGATTACGTGGGTTGATGCCGGGTGCGGCTATCTATCTGCCGTTGCGAATTGCCCACGACTGGACTGTTCAACATCGTGGGCCATTGGGTCAGGTAGCCTTGGCGCTTGCGCGTCAGGGTGGCAGTCTCGGTCAAGGCCAAACGGAGGGTTACGATTCCGCCGTTGTGCGAGTTACCGAACCGGTTGTTCTCACAGAAGTACGAAAGCGAATCACTGAACTGGGTTTTGGAAGTTTTTCGATCGTCGATCAATTAGATCAGATTCGCACGGTGTTTCTGATTATCGACTCTGTCCTTGGTTTGCTTGGAGGAATCTCACTGCTGGTCGCCAGTTTCGGAATTGCGAACACGATGATCATGTCGATTCTGGAGCGGACACGCGAGATTGGAATTATGAAAGCGATCGGGGCGGAAGATCGTGAGATCAAACTGATCTTCTTTGTTGAAGCTGCCGTGATAGGCGTGGTTGGTGGAGTTATCGGAACATTGTTGGCGTGGGGAATTGATGCCGTTGCGAATCGGTTAGCGTACCGATTCATTTTGAAACCACAAGGCGCCTCGTTCATCGACTTTTTTTCGTTGCCGCCATACCTTTCAGTCGGTGCTATTGGTTTTGCGCTCGCGGTATCGATAATCGCCGCCTTGTATCCTGCCGCACGAGCAGCACGCATCGATCCAGTGAGAGCGTTAAGACACGACTAACTTTAGAGTCCGCCACCGTCGCCGCTGCGCTCTGCGGACGCCATTTGCAGGTAGCACCTTTGCAAGTCGGGAAGGGGTCAAGCGGAGCGCGACCCCGCTCAAGCTCCACTTAAACCAGCATTATCTGACAAAGTTATTTACCGCGACGCGTAACATGTAGGCACCCAACACCGCAAAATTTGCAGGTTGGGAAGGGGTCAAGCGAAGCGCGCGACCCCGCTCAAGCTCCACTTAAACCAGCATTTTCTGACAAAGTTATTTGCCGCGACGCGTAACATGTAGGCCCGGCAACGCCGGCAGAAGGCAAATCTGCAGCTAGCAAAATTCAAATTACGCCAAGAGGGGTTTGCCGCAACGATTGCAGAAGCGGGCGGAAGAGTCTTTTTGTGGCGCTCCACATGATTGGCAGCTACCAGCAAGCTTCAAGTTCGCTGCGCATGATGAGCAAAAGTCGGAGCCGGCAACGTTTGCTGCTCCGCATGTCCCGCATCGGCCTGGCAAAGGTGGAACGTAACCACCTGCTTTGCGTGCAATATGGTCTTCGATTATTTTCCAGGCGTCTTCGGTTATCCTGTATTGCCAGTAGGCGCCAAGCACGGCCAAAGCCAACAAGGGCGCAAATACAATCGCCCCAACAGCAGCTACTGCTGCTTTGTCGAACCATTTCTGCATGCCAATCTCAACGCGTGTACCACCTGTTTCCGGAGTGATCTTGATTGTTAGTGCGGACGACAAACCGGTGAGGTCCCGAAGCGTGTTAGACTTGCGCCCCTGAACAACACTGGTGGTCGATACTTGCATTGTTTGTACTTCGTAATTAGCGTCGAATAAACTGCGGAGTTCCGCGGTTAATTTAGTAAGATCAATTTCAACATTGGGATAATATCGACTGTCCATATTCCGCGTGATTCCTTTCGACGCCTGTTGCACTTATTGTACGGTAAGTATTAATAGATTGTTCAGCGGTCGATGACGGGCTCAAACTAGATTCTTAGATCTCCAAGCTCAGCCATTTATCTATTATCTCCGGCGTCTCTCGGCCTGTGAGTTCTGTCCGTCAAACTCGAACGGTTGCAGGGGGCGCAGAGAAGAAAGTAAAAGTCCAATGAAACGATTTTGCGGCCTAGTCGCACTTATCACAGTTTGTCTACTCACGCTGTTACCCCTGGCGTCTATAGTGCTGTCTCAGTCTTCCGTGAACATCGACGGATTTAGTCCTTCTGCAGCAGTTACGGAGCGAAACTGGGAACAAAAGTTTCAAGCGGTTCCGGCGCCTGCATCTGCTCGCGAACACTTGCGGCGCTTGACGGCAGAGCCTCACGTTGCTGGTACGAAAGAAGATTACGCGACAGCCGTGTATGTACGTGACCAAATGAGATCCTTTGGTCTTTCCTCCGAGTTACGGGAATACGACGTCTGGTTGCCCTATCCAAACTCTCCCGCAGTTCTCGAAATTATCGCTCCAACTCGTCAACGATTGTCTGTGCGTGAAGCAATGGTCAACAAGGATCCGGCGTCCCGAAATCCTAAAATCACACCACTGTTTAATGGATACAGCGCGAGTGGAGATGTTACTGCGCCACTTGTTTATGCGAATTATGGTTTACCCAAGGATTACGACGAACTCAAAAAGGTCGGCGTAGACGTGAAGGGAAGGATTGTCATTGTTCGTTATGGCAATTCATTTCGCGGTGTGAAGGCCAAAGTTGCGGAAGATCATGGTGCTATCGGTTGCATCATCTATTCGGATCCTGCAGATGATGGCTACATGCATGGCGACGTTTATCCGAATGGTCCATGGCGACCAGTCGCTTCCGGACAGCGCGGCTCCGTGCAATACCTGTTTGATTATCCGGGAGATCCATTGACGCCAGGAACTCCCGCTATTGCAGGTACGCAGCGGTTGAAGCCCGAAGAAGCAACTGATCTGACACGAATTCCGGTGCAGCCAATTGCATACGACACTGCTCGAGTGTTGTTGTCACCTTTAAAAGGTCCTGTGAGACCCAACGGGTTCCAAGGCGGCTTGCCGTTCCCGTATCACCTTGGTGGCACGAACGACGTGCGTGTCCATCTGAAAGTTGATATGGACTACAAGACGCGGACAATCTGGGACGTCATCACGCGCATCGATGGCGAACGCGAAAAAGATCGGTGGGTGGTAGTCGGTAACCACCGCGATGCGTGGGTCTTTGGCGCAGTTGATCCCAACAGCGGTACCTCAGCTATGCTGGAAGTGGGTCGTGGGTTCGGAGAATTACTCAGGCAGGGTTGGACGCCTCGACGCACGATCATTCTGTGTAGTTGGGACGCAGAGGAGTATGGCCTGATTGGATCAACTGAATGGGCGGAGGAACACGCAGCGGACTTGCGCGAGAAGGCCATCGCATATCTCAATCTCGATGCAGCGGTGTCGGGACACAACTTCGGCGCATCGTCAGTACCGTCACTATGGAAACTAATTCGCGGTGTAACGCGTGACGTAAAGGATCCGAAAACAGGCAAGAGCGTTTACCAACAATGGCAGGATCAATATAGAGAGAGTCGTCCTGAGTTAGAACAAAACAATAGTGAAGCGCGCATTGAAGCACTCGGTTCCGGTTCTGATTACACTCCTTTCCTCCAGCATCTTGGCGTTGCATCTACCGATATGAGCTTTGGCGGCGACTATGGTGTCTATCACTCCGCTTACGACTCCTTCTATTGGATGGCCCATTTCGGCGATCCGACATTTGCGTATCATGTTGCTGCTGCACAAATCTTGGGAACAATGGCGATGCGGCTCGCAGATTCAGATGGCCTTCCTTTTGACTACACTGACTACGCAACTCAGCTACGCGAATTCTTTAGTGAAGCCGCCAAATTAGCGAAGCATCGCAACCTCGAGACGGCTCTCGATCAAAAAGCGATAGACGATGCCCTTGATGATTTTTCGAAAGAGGCGTCACGAACCGAGAAGGCCAGGCAAGACGCGGTTGCAAATTTGAAAGAAGGGAAATCATCCTCGGATCTTACTCGGATCAACGATGCGCTCATGTCAGTTGAACGCGCATTTATCGATCCGCAGGGCTTGCGTGGTCGCGCCTGGTATAAACATGAAATTTATGCTCCTGGTTTCTACACCGGTTACGCTGCGCAACCGCTCACGGATTTCCGCCAGGCACTTGACGATCGCAATACCACGCACATGAAAGAATCGCTTCAGCGGGTTCTGTCTGCTGTGAAGCGTGCGACTGAAGTTGTGAAGCAGGCTCGAGGGTAATGAATGACAGGTCAACGGATGCGCGCGTACCAGTGCCCGGCTGTTGAATGCTCGTTGATCTGTGGCTAATTCTCAGTGGGTTTTGTCTTCTTTTTTTCGACCTCGGGCGGCAGCTTATTTGCCGCTTCGAGTATCGATTGGGCGCTCTCATTGAGTTGTTCCAATCCCGCAACCTCCGCATCAGACGCCCGCTGCTCTTTTAACGGTGCAAGTTGCGCAGTGATGTGAGTGACAGCGGCTGACAATTTCCGAAGTGCTTTCGCAATTAACGGATTTCTTTCATCGCGCGAGTTTACATCGTCGATGTTGGTTATCGCTTCGTCTAGAATACCGGCGATGTCTGCAATCAGTTCCGCACGCGAACCGGTCGGCAGGTCGCCCCATATCTCCGCATCTTTTTTGGTTTGCTTTGCGCTTGCCAGTTCCGCCCCGTTAATCACGAGCAGACGTCTATCAATCGCCTTTACGAACACATCAATGCGCTTGTCGAGGATCTGTGCTTCCTTCACCACTTCAACTTCTTGTGGTGTTAAATGGTCGCGGGCTTGAGGTTCAATAGCTGTCGCAGGCGCGAAAAGAAAAATGAGTGCGGCGAGAATTTGCACGGTTGTTCCAATCATGGTTGTTGATCTTTGGGAGCAAGGGGATTGTCACGGGCCTTTTCCCGTTTTTCAGCATCAGATCTCCGATCCTCGTGCACAACGGTGTTTCCATAAAACGAGTTAAGTGCCTTTGTGCGACTTTCGCGAGCAAAATCCTCCACCTCCTTTATTCTTACGGCAAATTCCAGAGGGGTAGTTCGTCTTAGCGATGTCAACCGGGGTCCGTGTGCTCGGAGGGCCAGCTCCAAACGTTTATAGAGGTCCCTTGTTTTGTTGCTGTCGCGCTTCTGAGTTGAAATGTAATGCAGAACGTCTTCGATTAAGGCGTGATAGAGACCGACTTCTGACGAGGCCTCTTCAAAATGAGATTGTTCGGTGTAACGTTCAGCCTTCGTAATGTGCGCGTCGGCCAAATCGATCGACAGTCGCACGCGCTTCTTTGGATCATTACTGGCTGTTTCAAGCTGCGTCCGTTCTTCTTTCAGAACAGTTTTTACTGGAGGTGGAGCGGGGAGCGGTGTTTGAACCTTTTGCGCGTGCAGCAAGGGCGCCGAGAACATGCCGATCAGAACCAGCGTCATCAATCGAATTAATATTGTTTTCTGTGGCGCTGTTGCCATCCGGTTACGGTTTTTTCTTCGCACCTTCGCGAAGTTTTATTTGCCGCTCGAGCAATGGAAGCCGAAGTTTAACTTTCTCGATTTCAAGATCATTTGTTTTCGTGTTCGCGCCGGCCACGAATTTTTGATATGCGCTGAGTGCTTCCGGGTATTCTCCAAGATAATCGTGAGCAGTTGCAATGAAATAATAAGCCACTATCACCTCAGGCCTCCGACTCACTAACCATTCGTATTCCGGAATTGCGTCGGCATATTGCTTCAGCTCGTACAGCGCCGTTGCCATGTTCGCATGAGCAGGATAACTCTCGGGAGCAGCTCTAATCACTTGCCGCAGGATGGATGCTGCCTCACTGAACCGCCGGACTTGAACTAGCGCCGCTGCGTACCCGACGGCGTACTCAGCCGTGTTTTGTTCCAACGCTGCAGCCCGTCGGTAGAATTCCATTGACCGAGCTGGATCATCTGCACGATATGACGCTCCCAGACGGGCAAGCAACATTGCGTTTCCAGGGTTCTTTTCAAGTAATTTTTGTAAGCCGATGCGAGCTGTCGCTGCATCCGAGCTGTTCGCTGCTTCAATTTCGTCCGCAGCGCCGATTACTCTAAGTTTTGAATCGCCGGCAGTTTGCTCCTGTACTTTGAGCCCAGCGGCCGCCGCCACCTTTGCAGCGTCGTCAAACTTACCGGCTTGTTGGTAAACGTACGCGAGCCTCGAAAGTATTAGTTTGTCTTGTGCCTTTATCGTTTCAGCAGTCTTTAAATCTGCTATAGCGGCATCGTAATTCTTTTGCTCGGTATACAGATCTGCTCTCTCCATCAGCGCCGCCAGATCACGGGCATCCTCTGAAAGAACTCGATCGAGAGTGGCTTTCGCTCCCGCCCAATCGCCTGCGGCCCGTTGAGCCATTGCGAGGACAATCCACGCCGATGCCGGCGCCTCTTTGTCCTTTGTTGCGTCGCGCGCGAAGTCGAGCGCCTGTTTCTGATCCCCTGCTCGTAAGCGAAGTTCGGCGAGCATTCGCAATGCGACGTTGTCATGAGGGTCTATCGCGAGCGCGGATCTAAACAAGGATTCGGCATCACGGTCGCGTTCCTTACGAACCAGCAGCGCACCGAGTGCGGAATACGGAAGCGACCACCCCTTCTTTTGTGATATAGCGCGTTCGAAAGCCTGCTCGGCTTCTTCGAGTCGATTTAACGAAACAAGCGCGTTGCCTCGTTGAAATTCAGCCTCGGGAAACTCTGGTTTAATCTTTATCGCTTGCTCGTAGAAATCCAGAGCCTTGTCGAAGTCGCCGCGAGCGTGAGCGTTTTGTCCGCGTTCGAAAAGCTTGATAGGATCCGCACCCGTATCTCCAAAACCCTCGTCCGTTTGTGCTTCTGCCGCAGGAATAAGGCAACACGCGACGACGATGGTTGTCGCGAAAACAAAAAAAAGTCGACACCATAAAATTCGGAACATTTCAAATACAGGCAAGCAGAGAGAATAATAATACGCGTTCGGGCAAAGCATGCTGCGGGGAGAATTGGATCTTAGCACGCGACAACTTACAACGTCCAAAAAGACCTTGATCCTCAATTCAGATGCTGGTTGCGTTGCCGTTGATGCATGAGATACCATGCGATTAACTAACAAAATATCATATGACTGGCGCCACCTGCCGATGATTGTCAAAGGATCGTTGTGTGAACGGAACCGAGATAGCAACTGAAGAGTCAGAGAGCCAACGCATTAGCTCCGACGAGAAGGAGCAACGGCTGCGCGTTCTGTTTCGGGAAATGGGCTCGGTGATCGTTGCATATTCAGGAGGCGTGGACAGCAGCTACGTTGCGTACATAGCCAACGACGTCCTCGGATCCGGCGCCCTCTGTGTTACCGGTGAGTCTGCCAGTCTCGCAGGCCATCAACGAACTCAGCTTCACCAGGTCGTAAGCGAGTTTGGCTTTCACCACAAAGTCGTTCGTACTGAGGAAGTCGACAACCCTCTTTATCAGGAGAACACTCCTAACCGCTGCTTTTTTTGTAAGGATGAGTTATACACAAAGTTGAAGTCCGTCTCTACAGAGAAGAATATCTTGTGGATCGTCGATGGTTCGACCACCGACGATCTAAACGATTACCGGCCAGGACGTACGGCCGCAAAGCAACACGGTGTGCGGAGTCCGCTTATAGAGGCAGGTTTGAGCAAGGCGGAAGTCCGGGAGTTCAGTCGAAGGGCTGGATTGCCTACGTGGGACAGACCCGCGTCCCCTTGCTTGTCGTCACGCATAGCTTATGGGACGACCGTAACAATTGAGAGACTCAGTAAAGTCGATCAGGGTGAAGAGATTCTCCGCCAATTGGGTTTCCGTGAATTTCGTGTTCGCCATCACGACCAGCTTGTGCGCCTGGAGATTGCCCCTTCCGAGATGGACCATGCGCTAAAACGAGAAGTCGTCGACGAATTGTCAAAGAGTTTCCGCCAACTTGGGTTCAAGTATGTCACACTTGATTTGCAAGGCTACCGCACAGGCGCGATGAACGAAGTCATCAAGTGACGTCGCGAACCTGCCGCAGCGCCTTCGAATTTGGTGAGCAAATCTCTGAGCAAGAGGAAAACCGTGAATGGTTAGCATGTACTCCACGATCTATGTAGACGATATCAAGGAAATCAAGGAACAGAATCCCTTTGAATCGATGATGTCACGGTTCGATCGCGCGGCTCAACTACTCGAGCTCGATCCCGACCTGTATGCGGTGATGCGAGTGCCGAATCGAGAATTGAAGGTGTACATTCCGACGAGAATGGATTCTGGTCGCATTCAGGTGTTCGAAGGTTTTCGTGTTCAGCATAATTTCGCGAGAGGTCCCGCGAAGGGCGGTATCAGATACGCGCCTGATGTCAACATCGATGAGATACGTGCATTAGCTGCGTGGATGACATGGAAGTGCGCAGTTGTAAATGTACCGTTTGGCGGCGCGAAGGGCGGCATTATCTGTGACCCTCAGCAAATGTCGGTCGGAGAGCTTGAGCGAATGACACGCCGGTATGCGGCCGAGTTACTCGACTTCATCGGTCCTGAAAAGGATGTTCCTGCCCCGGACATGAACACTAACGAGCAAACTATGGCGTGGATCATGGATACGTATTCGATGCACGCGCGTCACACTGTCACTGCAGTAGTAACAGGTAAACCTATCGATCTTGGTGGATCTTCGGGAAGACGCGAAGCAACGGGTCGCGGAATTCTTTTCGTCATCAATGAGGCAATCAAGCGGTTCAAGATGACGCCGGCGGAAACACGTGTTGTTGTTCAAGGCTCCGGGAATGTCGGAGGGATTGGAGCGAGGTTATTGCACGAGGCGGGTTACAAGGTTGTAGCAATATCGGACATCGCGGGTGGCATTTACAGTTCAAGCGGAATCAACATACCTGAAGCGCTTTCGTATCTTCAGAAGACGAGGTCGTTTGAAGGGTACAATGGCGTGGAGTCTGTTACGAACCAGGAGTTGCTGGAGCTCGACTGCGACGTGTTGGTGCCTGCTGCCACGGAGAATCAAATTACGTCGCACAATGCTGATCGGCTGAAGTGCAAGGTTTTGGCTGAAGGTGCAAATGGTCCGACCACCGCTTCGGCTGATGAAATACTCCACAACAAGGGTGTCTTCGTCATTCCCGACATTCTGGCCAACGCGGGTGGAGTCACTGTGTCCTACTTCGAATGGGTACAGGACCGCATGGGTTACTTCTGGCGCGAAGATGTAGTGAACCAGCGGCTGCAGGAGACAATGGTCGCAAGCTTCAATGATTTGTGTCGCTATGCCGACGCTCATTCCGTTGATACAAGGACCGCGGCATACATGCTTGCGATAGACCGCGTGGCCTATGACACACGCATGCGGGGCATCTACGCGTGACGGAAAAAACATAAACAATCGCGCCGCTAAGTCATGAAAAGGTCTTGATTTCCGTTAAAAGGTAGAGTATGGTCTGGCATGATTTAGTACTCGGACCAGCGTTAAGATTTCTTGAGATTTGTGCCACAGGTTCGAGCCACGAAATCATTGACATGGGTCATCCATTTTCCCTATAAGGATGGACTGATTCAGAGCAATTTGGGAATAGCGCATTAGTACGGCAGAGTGTTGACAGAAAGGCCGATGCACTCTGTTTGATTGCACTTTGAGCGCAAATCCCTGGACCTTCTGGTCCAATCGGGGTTTGTTTGACAACTGTAGTTGGAGCCTCCGCGGAGACAAGTGTCAGTTAGAGGATAGATATGACGTGCTTGTTAGAGTCGGTGGCACTATTACACAGAATTCTATACTCAATTCGCAGGAGGAATGCGATGAGACTCGCAACTAGGGCGCTTATTGTCGCGCTCGTCACGTTGGTGCTGTGTGCCGCAGTATCAGCTCAGACTTTGAGATCGGAGAAAGATCCACGTAATCAGTCTCCATCTGTGGGCACGGGCGGTCCGGAGGGTGGCCCTACTGGACTATTTACAATTTACGATGCGTCGACAATACGCCGCGGGGAATTCACTTTCAGTATTGCCTACAGCAACTATGATCGTGATCCGGGGAATGTCGACATTACAGATGTCCCGCTGAGCTTTAACGTGGGTCTGAACGACCATATCGAGCTCTTCTTCAAGACGAACGGTTGGCGCGGTATTAAGGTAAATAACCCGACGAATCTTTCGAGCTTCTACCTGCCAAACTCACAATTGTTCTTTAGCTCTTCGTTGTTGGGCAGTGGTCCGGCAATCGTGATGGGTCCGTCTGGGCCAAACGTAGGAACTCTATCGCTTCGACCTGTATTCCGGCCTGCATTCAATCAGCCATTTGTCCAGTTTCCATTTACGGGCGGATCGGCTGGAACGTTCGGGCTGACCGCTGGCGGTCCGGGATCCGTGTTTGGGTTCCCTGGTTTCAATGCGCTGCTTGGACCAGCAACCATAGCACCGAACAGTGGTAACTTCGGGTCCGCTGATAACTTCCCGGGTATCGGCTCGCCGGCTGGGAGTATTCTGCCCGGCATCGTGCTGGCTACCACAGTACTCCCAGCGACCGCGTTAACACTGCCAATCACAGTTCCAGTGTCGTTTACTACTGCGCCAAGCTACTTGCCTGACGCTCCATTTGTGAATCGGCTGTACGGAACATCGAGTTTCACGAACTTTGTGGTTGGTGGAAAGATTAGATTAACTGGCCCTAACAATGCATTTGGTGTAGCAATCATACCGTTTTATCGCTGGTGGCCGGACAAGGCAGACGATCTCGCTGGCTTCAATCAAATGCAGCGAGGCGCTGGTCCTGGTGGCGATATCGGTGATTTCGGTATCGTTGGCGTGGTAGACGGCCGTCTGAGTAAGCACGTTAACGTGTCGGCGAATGCCGGATACATTCTGAATAGCAACCCGAAGGGTGCTGGTGGCGATTTCGTGCTCCTTGATCGCCCGGATGAATTTATCGCGGGTCTCGGGTTTGATTTCCCGGTTAACAAGCACTTCCAGCCAATTGCCGAAGTACGGTCTACGCAATATGTTGGCGGTAGAACTCCGAACGCCTTTGAAAACAGCCCCGTCGATGTGTTGGGTGGTGTTAAGATCTATCCACGACGTTGGTGGGGATTTGGTGTTGCCTACCGGCGTCAGATGAACCAACAGGATGAAAACCACTTTAATCCTGCTGATTTCAACATTCCAATCGCGCAGCTAACAAACCTATTTGTTCCCAATCGCGGTGTCGTTGTAGTGCCGGGAACTTCGAGAGCCTCGACTGTGAGCGGTTTTCCGACCAACTTCAGGTTCTCAGAAGATCCTAATGGGTTTATCGGTCAATTCTGGATTGGACGGCGCAATGTGAGAAGCGTTCCACCGTTGCCCAACGTGGCCCCAATCGTAAGTTCAGTTGTGGCCTCGTTGACATCGATTACGCGGCCTTGCCCGCCAGGGACCAGCTCTACTTCATGTACACCGAGCGACAGTGACGTAACGCTTACCGCAAACGCTACGGACGCTGATAACGATACGTTGCTTTACACGTGGTCGGTTACCGGCGGTACGCTCAGCGGCGAAGGCAAGATGGTTACGTGGAACCTGTCAGGTGTCGCAAATGGCACTTATACAGCCGCAGTTACTGTGAACGACGGCAACCAGCACACAGCTACTGGCTCTGCTACAGTGACGGTTGCTGACTGCACAGGCTGTGTGCAACCACCTCCGCCATGTCCGAATATTGCGGTAAGTTGCCCGAGCGATGTTGACGCAGGAACGCCGATTACATTCACTGCATCACTGACTGGCGGTCCGGAAGGCTTGAGTCCGACCTACAACTGGTCAGTGTCCGCGGGAACGATTTCGAGCGGACAGGGTACCTCGACAATCACTGTCGATACCACCGGAGCGGGCGGCCAGAGCGTCACAGCAAGCGTGAGTATTGGTGGAATCGATCCCGCCTGCACGGCTACGGCCTCGTGTACGACGTCGATCAAACCTCCGCCTCGAGAGGCACTGAGGTTTGACGAGTATGGCAACATCAGGTTCAACGATGAGAAGGCCAGGCTCGACAACTACGCCATTCAGCTACAGAACGATCCAGGCTCCACAGCCACGATCATCGCCTATGGTAGCTGCGCCGGTGAAGGGCAAACTCGAGCCGACCGTGCCAAGGATTACCTTGTCAATACGCGCGGCATCGAAGCAGGGCGTATAACCTCAATTGATGGCGGATGCCGTTCCGAGTTGACGGTGCAGCTGTGGATCGTACCGCAAGGTTCAACCGCTCCCGCTGCCAGCACGGATAATGTTATCTCGCCTTGCCCCGAATGCAGACGAAGGGCAGCTCCACGGCGCAGGCGCGGCCGCGGAGACGACGAATAATTAACGTGGGCTTTTGTTAGCCACTCCTTCAGCGGGCGATGATTCGAAAGAATTGTCGCCCGCTCGATTTATGCCCCTTAATCGTGTGAGAACTCGGAGGTGCAACGACCAATTAACCGTCGTGCATCCAAACCCGCGTTAAGGTTTTAAACACAAATTTTGAAATCTGTAATAAACTGTGGCCGGTGCTTAAGAGTCGAACGGCTTTAACCCTTGGAAGAAAACGACGATGATCAGTAACAGACGATTTCTCCCGCTTGCGATTAGCTTATTTGCTCTGGTTTTCCAAACGTCGCTCTACCCTGCCACAATTGCCGCGAGCGACGGCTCCTCGGATCCGTCCAGATATTCTGATGATTGGCGAACGACCGGCCCTCCAGGCGGTGACGTTCGTGCACTCGTTGTTGACCCCAATAACGCTGATCGATTTTATTTTGGCACTCTCGACGGTCAGATCTATACCTCGCTGGACGGTGGCAAACACTGGCAGCTACTCTACAACTTCGGGAAACCCAGGCTTTTTGTCGATCACATCATCGTCGATTCCCGCAATTCGAAGGTGATCTACGCTGCCGGTCACAGGCACAAGGATCCGGGCGGATTCTTCAAAACTACAGATGGTGGTAACAGTTGGAGTGAAAGCGCAGAGCTTAAGAAGGAGGCAATCCATTCGTTAACTCAGTCGCAAGCCAATCCCGATACACTCATCGCTGGCACCTTCAACGGTATCTTCCGTTCGGATGACGCAGGCGACACCTGGCAGCAGTTGGCGACCGCGAACACACCTGGATTGGTGCACGTCGAATCACTCGCCATCGATCCACGTGGTACAAACGTGATTTATGCCGGCACGTGGTACTTGCCTTACAAATCGACCGACGGCGGCAAGAACTGGAGAACGATTAAGACCGGAATCATCGACGACTCGGACATCTTTGCCATAGATATAGATCCCCGCGATCCAAACCACATCATTGCTTCTGCTTGTAGTGGAATTTATGAGAGTAAATCCGCAGGAGAGAGTTGGCACAAAGTTCAGGGTATCCCGTCTCAGTCGCGACGTACTCGCGCCATTCTCCAGCATCCATCAATTCCTGGTCTTGTGTTTGCCGGTACAACCGAGGGCTTCTGGCGGTCAGAACGGGGTGGCGACGCGGATTCATGGATGGTCACGACGTCTCGTCAACTCGAAATTAATTCCATCGCCGTACATCCTTCGCGACCTGACGTGGTGTTCATTGGAACGAACAACTATGGAGTGATGGTTTCAACCGACAGTGGCAAAACTTTTGTGCCGACGAATACAGGCTACAGTGGCCGCTTTGCCAATGCGATTCTCGCCGATCGCGAAATTCCTAATCGCGTCTACGCTTCCACAATCAACACAGCGACGGGCGGTGGGTTTTTGTTCGTAAGCAATGACAACGGCGAAAGCTGGCGGCCGTCCATGCGTAGTATGCCTGCCAGACTCATTACTTACTCGATCCTGCAAGACGCAGAGGACGCCAACATCATTTACCTCGGCACGAATCTCGGAGTGTACAGGTCGGTTGATCGCGGCATGTCATGGTCACCGGTTTGGGCGGCCGTGCCGAGTGCTACTCCAACAAAAAAATCAAGAAGTACTGTTAGACGAACGGTCACGAAACGGCCGATTGCCAGCACTCGCAGATCGTCGACTCCTGACGACATGATCCTGCGCGCACAACAGGCGTTGAATAATGCCGGCTATCATCTGGGCGAACCTGATGGGCGTGCCGGCTCCGCAACGCTCGCTGCACTGAAAAGATTTCAAGGCGACAGACATCTTCCCGTTACCGCCCGCCTGGATGATATTACTCTTGCAGCACTGGGCATAACCAAAGGGGACGCAAATGCGGAGGAGCAATCGAGCCTGATTATTGCTGATGCAGTCAACGCGCTGGTTCACACAGTTGATCCCCGCACAAATAAGCCTGGGATCCTCGCTGCCACGAATGCGGGTCTATATCGCACTTTCGACCCGAATAAGGGCTGGCAAAAATTATCGTTCAGTCCGGAAACGGATCCACGTGCGACGTGCATCTCCACAAACTTGCGAACCCCCGAGGTTATCTGGGTGGGAACTGCTGCCGCCGGCGTGTTGGTTTCGAGAGATGGAGGGAACAGCTGGACTAAGGTAGACGGAGTTCCGCCTGACGTACCAGTGAATACGGTGGTTCAGGATCCACAGAAGCCTGAATACGTTTATGTGGGCACCAAGCAGGCATTCTTTATGTCACATGACGACGGCCGCAGCTGGAGTCGACGCGGTGGAAACCTTCCGTTCGGCGACTTCACCAGCATACTGCCCAACCCGCGAAACAGCGACGAAATTTTCGCAGGAAACGCTTTCCAAACTAGTGACGTTGGGGGCGGCGTTTTCCGAACCGTCGATGGCGGAATCACCTGGGCAAGGATAGATCCCAAACAGCACCGGCTACCCAGCCAGCGCATTTGGGCGCTTGCTTTCGATGCAACGGATCAAAATACATTGTTTGTCGGATCACACTCTGCCGGTGTTTATGTGGTACCACGTAACTCAGAATCTTTGATCTCGAGTCAACAGCAATAACCGGAGAACAGTAAAATCGGCCCGCCCCCAGGTCGAGCAAATTACATACAGTGCCAAGTTTTGTCTTTTCTTTGCGCGCCTTGACAGGGGCTTACACCGCGTGTACATTGCCGACCTACCCGGTACAAAGCGGCGGGTGTTTGTCGGACCAAGCAGGTGACTACGGCAGGGCGGTAATCGAAAACAATTAAACCTACATTTCAAATCCAAACGGCTCGCATCCTCGCCAGCTTCAATTCCCGACAACACCAACGCCAATCAAGCAAGAGGCCGCTAAATACTGCCCAACAGTCTGCGACACCTCGCTGATTGTTCGGTTTTCGTAAGCGCGATATGATCTAAAAACGCGTTGAAGAGGTTATCGGGATCTACAGGAGTATGCATGGCCAGCGAAGAACCCAAGCTGAATAACAGCGAGGAAACTTTTAACTCAACCTCCGTCGAGTCGGAAATACAATCGCCGCCCTCAGAAGGTGGTGCACAAGCTGCACCCGCTCGCGCTTCCGCAGCTGAAGATTCAGAAGAATCTCATGCCGGCGGAGATGTCGATTTCGGTCAACTACTGGATCAGTTTGAACAGGAACAGGCGACTTTGCAGGAAGGCGAAGTTGTGCGCGGTACTGTTGTTGGGCTCAGTGAACGTGGGGTGGTGATCGACTTCGGTTACAAGTCCGAGGGCATCGTAAATCCCGCGGAGTTCACTGAACACGGCGAGATCACAGTTAAGCCTGGTGATGAGGTTGAAGTTCTGGTCAAAAGCATGGAGACCGCGGACGGCTTGCCGGTGTTATCGCGTGCCGACGCAGTTCGCATGAAAGCATGGGATGACCTTGAACACGCTTATCGCGATGGTACCAGCGTAAAGGGACGCGTTATGGATCGGATCAAAGGCGGACTGCGCGTCGACATTGATGGTATCGCTGCCTTCCTGCCGGGTTCTCAAGTCGATGTCAGACCCGTAAGGAATCTTGACAGCCTGCGTAATCAGATAATTGAAGCAAAGGTAATTAAGCTTAACCGCAAGCGGTCCAACGTGGTGTTGTCTCGTAAAGCCGTCATCGAAGAGGAAAACTTTGGTCGAAAAGATCAAACGCTACATCAGATCGAAGAAGATATCGTTGTCGAAGGACAAATTAAGAACTTGACTGATTATGGAGCTTTCGTGGATCTCGGTGGAGTGGATGGTTTGCTGCATGTGACGGATATGTCGTGGGGTCGACTGCAGAACCCAAGTGAGCTATTCAAGGTCGGCGATACGATACAGGTAAAGGTTCTAAAGTTCGATCGCGACCGAGAACGCGTTTCGCTCGGTTACAAGCAACTGTTGCCCGATCCGTGGTCGAGCGTTGAGGAACGTTTCCCTGTTGGTGCAAGAGTGACAGGCCGCGTCGCAAGTGTTGCGGACTATGGGGCCTTTATTGAACTCGAAAATGGCGTGGAAGGTCTTGTGCACGTTTCGGAAATGAGTTGGTCCAAACGAGTCAAACATCCGAGCAAAGTTGTCAATCCGGGAGATGTTGTAGAAGTTGAGGTGCTAAGCGTTGATCCGAAAGCGCGGCGGATTAGTCTTGGAATGAAACAGGTTCAGGAAAACCCGTGGCAAACGCTTGGGCAGCGCTACCAGGTTGGCACGCGTGTGCACGGCCGAGTTCGAAACCTGACTGACTTCGGAGCATTCATTGAAATCGAGGATGGAGTGGATGGACTCGTTCACGTGTCAGATATTTCATGGTCGCGAAGAATAAAGCATCCGAGTGAGGTGCTTAAGAAGGGCCAGGAAATTGATGCGGCGATCACTAGTATCGACACCGAAAACCGTCGGTTATCGCTAAGCATCAAAGACCTTGAGCCCAACGCCTGGGAGAAGTTTACCACCGAACATAAGCCCGGAGATGTAGTGCATGGGAAAGTTGCTCGATTTGCAAACTTTGGGGCGTTTATAGAACTCGACGATAACCTCGAAGGCCTCTGCCATATTTCCGAACTCTCCGATGAAAGAGTAAGCAAACCAGAGGATGTTGTGCAGCTCGGTCAGGAGATGGACTTTAAGATTTTGCGAATAGATCCGGAGACGAAAAAGATAGGACTTTCTGCGAGAGCCGTGGGGAAAGACGAGCCGATTGTCGATACGAAGGTCTATTCCTCAGAAGCTGGCAGCGGAATGGCGTCTCTTGGTGAACTCGCTGACTTTGGCTTGGGCAAGACTGAATCGACTGAAGAATAGCGGCGGGCTTCACCGCCAGAGTTCGCCCTGCTTCCGATCTTCCTCCAAGGGATTGGCGCAGGGCTTCTTATTGGACCGCATCGTCGGCATAGGTCGTCCCATCCGGTATTGCCCCAGAGAATTGTTTTCTGGTAGTGTACGACGAGCTTACCTTTGTCACATCAGACGTTAATTAAATTCTCTGTTTTTCAGTACGCGCTGGCTGTTTTGATCCTAATTTTCTTTATCGCAAATCGAGGTGATGCATGACAAAAGCAGAACTCGTCGAAGATGTGGCCCGGGCGGCGGAACTGACGAAAAAAGACGCTGAACGCTTAGTCGAGATTGTGTTTGAGAGCATCATTGAGACTTTGAATCAGGGCGAGAAGATCGAATTGCGAGGGTTCGGAAGCTTCCGCGTGCGCGAACGCGGCGCCCGTCGCGGGCGAAATCCAAAAACTGGAGATCCTGTAAGTATTCCTGCAAAGCGTGTCCCGTATTTCAAACCAGGCAAGGAATTGAAAGAGTTAATCAACGACGACGACTCCAATTCACGCGGCACTTCAGGAACGTCGTCAGCTATCTCCTCTGACGGCACTCGTCAACCCCCAGTTCTCTAACTTAATAGAACGAGAGGTAAGCCACACTTGGAGAGACTGTGGAGTCCCTGGCGAGCCAAATACATCGAGTCCGCGCCAGGCTCTGGAACAAATGGCTGTGTCTTCTGCGAAATCTCAAGCGACGCCGATCACGACGATGAGAATCTTGTCGTGTACCGCTCGCCTGAATGCTTCATCGTACTCAATCTTTATCCGTACATCAGCGGTCATTTGTTGATCGTGCCACACCAGCATATCCCCGACCTGCAGTCTGCCGCCAAACACATCACCGACGAACTAATGGATCTCACCAAGAGATCTGAAACCGTCCTACAAAATGTCTATCGTCCTGCCGGATTCAACATAGGAATAAATTTAGGAGCGGCTGCGGGCGCGGGAATTGTCGATCATATTCACATTCACATTCTTCCCAGGTGGAATGGCGATACCAATTTTATGTCTACTGTTGGTGGTACGAGGGTACTACCGGAAGATCTACAAACCAGTTATTCGAAACTCAAAGGAAAGTTCTAAGGAGTTAACGCTTGACGACTTTCCGATTAACCGCTTCATCTTCAACTTCTCCTCCTCGACTAATCGGAACATCTGAAGCCTTGCTGTAACTAACGCCGCGCTCCTCACTATCCAGGTCAGCCGCAGGCAGGTTGTCGAGCGGGCCAGTTACCTGCGGAGGATTGAATCCAGGGTAGTCGATGCGAGCGTGATAAATTGCCGTTAGTGCACTGATCATTGCTTCTCTAATGGTGGTTAATTCCTGCAGAGTTATATCGCATTCATCCAGCTGGCCGTCACTAATAATCGCGTCGAATATTTTCAGGACAATGACGCGAATGTTGTCCGGGTCAGGGCGTGCCAGCGATCTCGCTGCGGCCTCGCCGGAATCTGCAAGCATCATGATGGCAGCTTCTTTGAATTGCGGCTTTGGCCCGGGATAACGAAAGTCGTTGGCATCAATCGTTTCGCCTTCCTTTGCCTGCGCCTGCGCTTTGCGCAAAAAGTAATGCAAGGTGCGTGTCCCATGATGCTGGGGTATGAAGTCTGAGATTTTCTTCGGTAAACCTATCTCTCTTGCGAGCCGGGCGCCGTACGTCACGTGGCTCGTAATAATCTTTGCGCTTTGGCTTGGTTTCAGGTGATCGTGAGGGTTGACGCCTTGTTGATTCTCGACAAAGTATTCGGGAGCCGCCAGTTTGCCGATATCGTGATAGAGCGCGCCAATGCGGGCGAGAAGAGGATTAGCACCAACCGCGCGACACGCATCTTCGGCCAACTGACCAACAGCATGCGAGTGTTGGTTGGTACCCGGCGCACGCATAGCCAGTTGCCCAAGCACTGGAAGATCGGCGTTCGAAAGCTCGAGTAATTTAACGTCCGTCAAGATTCCAAATACTGATTCGTTGATCGGCAATCCGCCGGCGGCGAACACGGTTGCCAAGAGACCGCCTGCGAGTCCGGAGCCGACCGCGAGGGCGATCGTACTAAACGTGAGTGCTTGTTCTGCGTAGGCAATCAGAGCCAGGGCCATAACTACGTTGGCGCCGCCGACCAAAAGACCCGCAAGCGTTACTGATTGTCGTTCGCGGTATCTGCCAATCCCATATACGGCGGCCGAGCATGAAATCATTGCGAAGATGGTCTTGTGCATGCCGCTGGGTGCCAGAATTCCAGCAAACAATGCTGTGATTATGCCGGTAAGAAAAGCGAGCTGTGTATCGACGAGCATTGCGACCAGGAGAGTAGCGGCGGCGAAAGGGATTGCGACATTCCAAATTGTCGCGTCATTGAAGGGCGCATGCGTCCAGCGAGCAGCTATGCTGTCTCCAAAAGTGAAGCCGATGCGCATCAATGCTGTTTCAACGAGTATAGCGGATGCCACGAGGGCAAACGCTTTTTGTTTTGAAAGAGCAAGAGCAGATCCCGTTCGGTGTTCAGTAAATTTCCACGCGGTCCAGTAAACAGCGATGACTACGAGCAATAGACCGGCAAAATTGTGCCACGGCCTTCCACTGTGACCCGTGCTTGCGACTGCAGCAAACTGGGCCAGCATACCCTGAGTGACGGTATCGCCCTCACGCGCGAGTACCTGATTTCGTTTCAACGAAATAGCCACCGGCCGGATCCTGTCTGCCTCCGCCTCCCGTGCCATTGCCGTTGCCGTCTGATCCAGCACAACGTTCGGACGAATGACCACCATGAGAGCGGACGCGAGAGCGGTTTTTTGTTCTGTCGACCAGCCTTCCAGATTTAGTACGCGCAATTCGAGTGCTCGCCGGGCCGCGGACAGTGGCAGCATTCGTGTGCGCGGAGCCGGCACGATCATTTGCGCCGCCGGGTTTCTCACGTCGACGAGAACAATGTCCTGTTTGAGCCGGTCAGCATCGGCGTCGTCGAAGATATAACCGCTACCGATTTCTCGGATAATTCCAGTTAGCTTGTCCAGATCGGCCGCATTAAAGTTGTGAGCCGCAATAGCGCGTGCGACAGCGGGCCCGCCCGCCCCAGTCCACTCGAGAGATTTGTTCTGGCTCGCCTGCTTTTTTAGTTCATCCCAATCCGCACGGAAGCTTTGTGCAGAGCTCTCAGCCCGACTCGAGTCGAAATTGAAGACTGACCGCGCGTTCTCTCGAGCAGCAGCGCGTCTTTTTTCTGTTTCTATCAAATCGACAGTGGTGATGTCTGCCGGCGCAACAACAGCCCGAGTAACGACATCACCTTCTTTGTAATTTTCATCGAAACCGGAAGAGTAGTTACTTAGGAGCAGAAGCGTGGTTATTACGACCAGCAGAACTAAACCTATGATGAAGCGAGTGCCCGGCTGAAAAAAGAGTAGGGGGCGGAGTAGATACGCGATGAGCTTGTCGCGCGTCTGACTAAACGGAGTTTTGAATCGTGGCCTGATTCCCATCTATGCATTACGCGAAGCGACAGTTGACCGATGTGTCTCGCGTCGAGTTTTGAAGAAGTGAGGCGTCAACACAGCCCGTAATTGTTGGAGCAAAGGGCCCAGACTATCAGCCTTAGTGGCGGAGACTGCCACAAGGGTGCCGGCGTCAAGCTGCCGAGCTTGTCTAACTGCAGAATCGAGCGCTTCAGGATCAAGCAGGTCAACTTTATTGAGCGCCAGGACGGCAGGTATCTCGTGTAACTGTAGATCGCCCAGAATTCTCTTCACGGACGCCACCTGTTGCAACCAGCGCGGATTTGAAACGTCGATCACGTGTACCAACAAACTACTGTCGCTGATCTCTTCGAGTGTCGCTCGGAATGCGGAAAGCAGATCCGGTGGCAAATCTCTAATGAAGCCAACGGTATCATTAATAATCACTTCTTGTTCTCGCGGCAATCTTAATCGTCGCGATGTAGGATCGAGAGTTGCAAACATGCGTTGTTCGGCATGAACCGTACTCTTGGTAAGCGTATTCAGAAGCGTCGATTTACCCGCATTCGTGTAACCAACGATCGAGATTACCGGGAGGCCGTGTCGGGTTCGTCCCTTGCGCCGCTCTTGTCGACGGTGCCGTTGGTTTTCGATCTCCTTTTCGAGCTTGTTTATGCGGTCACGCACTCGCCGTCGATCCGTTTCCAATTTGGTTTCGCCCGGACCTCGGCCACCTATTCCTCCAGCAAGCCGGGAGAATGCAGAATCGTGACCAAGCACCAGACGCGGCAAGAGGTACTTCAACTGGGCCAGTTCCACTTGTATCTTGCCTTCTCGCGACTGCGCTCGTTGAGCAAAGATGTCGAGGATCAACTGCGAACGATCCAACACCTTAAGATCCGTCGCTTCAGATATCGATCTGACCTGCCCCGGCGTTAACTCTCGATCGAATACAAGCATGTCGGCGCCCAGCTGTAATGCGCGAATGAGTAGTTCTTCGAGCTTTCCTTTACCGAGTACAGTTCGAGGATCGATAGCTGTTCGGCGCTGCACAATCTTGTCCTGGACCATAACTCCCGCGGAGGTTGCCAGTTCAGCTAGTTCGGCCATCGACTCTTCTGCGTCACTCAACGAATCAATAGCTACACCAACTAATATCGTCCGGTCGCGTACTCCAGAGGTTCTGGTGACGCGACGGTTCCGCGCCATTTCGCTTTCAAGCGAGTCGATTAATGATAAAAAATCCAAATCGAGTTGCGACGCGATCTTGGGCTCTAAGAACTCATAAGCCTTGACGTTACCTGCTCCACCCAGTTTGCGGGAATCCAGCGGTAACAAGTGGGCAGCGCGAACTGCGCCCGGAAGTCCTGTTTGTTCATCGACGTCGATTGAGGCCATCAGATCCAGTCGCAGGAGTGCGAGATCCGTCAGATCATCCTGTGTTAATGGTTCGCCGCGTAGATGTGTGTGGATGCAGCGCAAGCCGCGAAAGCGACCAGTCGCGACACGGACGCGCTTGAAGTCGGGCAACTCAATACGACGGTTATCGCCGACCATCACGTATTGAACTCTGCCTTGTCGATCGATGAGAACACCGATTTGGCGCCGTGTCTCAAAGGACAATTCGCTAAGCTGTCGTGCAAACTCTCCAGTTACAATTTCCTTGGGGGGAATTCGTCGCGTGTAAAGCTTTTCTATGCGGCGAAGTTGATTTGGTTTTAAGCCGAGCGTATTTCCCAGTGCAGTACGAATGATTCTACCCTCCCACAGTCGACGGGTGTGCAAACACAAACCTGATATTAGCTTGAGAGCTCAGACGGTTGTAGTTACAAATAGAGTGTTTGAAGAGATGGCGGTCAAAAGCTGAGTCGTATCTGGTGATGTTGCTCCACCAGATCGTTTTGCTGAGTGGCTTCAGCATTATGATTAAATATTGCGCAACTTCCTTCCGGGTCCCGAGACCTCATTAACAGTTGTTCTCAAGTTGCGCAAACACGGGCCGATTATAACACAGCGCGTTCCTGGCGAGACGAGACCGGATTTGCAGGTTAGCGGTTGCATCTCATCAAAATACGAGCGCATAGGTAAAAGAAACTTTTGAGTTGATCTCAATCTGCTGAAGTTTCTGAGAAGCGGCGAAATAGGTGCCGTTGTTGGCGAACCCCAATGACGCAGCGTATTATGGCCGACTCAGATAGTTACCCATTTGAAGACACTGGAGCAGCAACTCGGAACAAGACCATGGGACGGACCGGGGAAATTCGTCGTGTAGATCCGGCATTCGCTGTGCCCGGCGGAGAGATAGTAATCGATTGTGCGGGGTTAGACACGAGCGATCCTTCGGCTTTCAGCGTATGGATTGGCGATGCCCAAGCTTCCGTTGTCGCCCTTGGACCCAAGAGAGTGCTGGCCATCGTTCCCGAAGTGCCCACCGGTGGTGCTGTACCATTAACGCTTCAGCTGGGAACTGAAAGAAGCCAACCGTTTACCTTCACTGTCGCAAAAAAACTTTTCGGCGACCTTCATCCTGTAGCGAATCCTGCCTTCAATCCTGACGATGGTGCCCTATTCGTTACCCGCTCAGGCTCGAGAGGCGAACAGTTGCCAGTCACGATTTTTCGGATCGACGTGAATGGAGAGCTGTCAGACTATTCTGGAGACATTACTAACCCAACGGGAATTGCATTTGATCCTGACGGCGAAATGCTTGTCAGCAGTCGACTCGATGGGGTGGTGTATCGAATCTCCGGAATAGGAGAAGCCGCTCCGTTTGCGAGGAACCTGGGAATTGCGACTGGAATGGCATTCAGCAAAAGCGGCCTCCTCTTTGTTGGCGACCGGAGTGGAACGATTTATCAGGTCAATGGAATCGGTGAAGAAAAGGCGTGGGCGGAAATGGATCCATCTGTCTCTGCTTACCATTTGGCATTTGGACCAGACGGATATCTTTACGTATGCGGGCCGACAGTAACGAGCTTTGATTGCATCTGGCGTATCAGTCAGAATGGCGAGCCAGAGGTGTTTTTCAAGGGATTGGGCCGACCGCAGGGACTAGCTTTCGATGTTGAGGGGAATCTGTTTGTGGCGGCTTCACTGCGTGGGCGCCGCGGCATTGTTCGTATCTCACCCGTCGTGAAGCAAGCCGAGATTGTCGTTGCTGGCGTGAATTTGATCGGTTTGGCATTCAGTTCTGCCGGCGAAATGGCAATCGTTTCAATCGATTCTGTCTACAGTTTGCCACTAGGTATAAAGGGCATCCTCGTATGAGCGAGTCCGCAGGCCTACTTCAGTTTTTTTGACACTCATTTACCGGAATGCTAACTTGACCCACCTGATCATCTCTGCGTTATGCGACTCCAGCAACAGTTGCGTGCCGGACACGCGGATTAGGAAACGTGCAAAGACCAAGAGTTAATGCCTACAAAATGCCGTTACGGCGAGTGCTTCCTTGAACGCTGAACTAATCCCACAACTTGTCATTTACATGGTTGTGCTGTTGCTCGCCGTCTCCGCGCATGAAGCGGCGCACGCGTGGATGTCCTACAGATTTGGCGACGACACCGCTAGGCTTCTGGGCCGCATCACGCTGAATCCACTCGCACACACTGATCCGATCGGTACGCTACTGATTCCGATTGTTGGCTTTGTTATTGGCGCTGTTGGTGGCCCTGGATTACGAATTCCACTGATCGGCTGGGGCAAACCAACACCTGTAAATCCGCTGCGTTGGCACAATAAGGATCTCGCAAACGTTATGGTGTCGGCTGCCGGCATCATGGCGAACTTATTGATTGCGATTATTGGTTTCACGATTCTCAAAGTACTGTTAATGACGGGATGGGTTTTTTCCTGGTCAGAATCGATACGCGAACCTATATTGCTGTTTCTGCAGTTCCTGCTGATGATGAATATTTCACTCGCTGTATTCAATTTGTTGCCGTTTCCGCCGTTGGACGGCAGCAAAATCCTGGATACTTTTCTCCCCGAAAGCCTGCGGCCGATCTTAAGTGTGTTTGAGCAGTACGGATTCTTGATCTTGATGGTCTTGATGTACATGGGCTTTTTTAGCGCAATCATTTCGCCGGTCATGGATCTCGTTTATTATCTTTTGCTCCTCGGAGTTCACGGACCTATCGACATTGGTTGACATGAACAAAAGAATTTTCAGTGGTGTCCAGCCTACCGGCAACATTCATTTGGGAAATTATCTTGGTGCCTTGCGTAACTGGGTTGCACTGCAGCATGAGTATGAAAGCTTCTTCTGTATCGTCAATCTGCACGCTATCACGCTTCCACAGGATCCAAAGCTCCTTGCAGAGAAGACGAAGGAACTCGCTCGGATCTACCTCGCGGTTGGAATCGATCCCAAAGTGTCGACCATTTTTGTGCAGTCAGATGTTTCTGCTCATGCAGAGCTGACATGGATATTGAACTGCGTTGCGCGAATGTCGGAACTCGAGCGGATGACGCAGTTCAAAGACAAGGCGCGCCGTCAACAGGAAAACGTCGCAGTCGGGTTATTTGATTATCCCGTTTTGATGGCATCTGACATCCTGCTTTATCAAACTGATCTTGTGCCAGTCGGCGAGGATCAGAAGCAGCATCTTGAACTGACCAGGGATCTTGCAATCCGCTTCAATCGTGATTACGGCGAAACGTTTCGCATTCCGGAGCCTTATATTCCAAAGATAGGCGCCCGGATCATGTCGTTGTCGGATCCGACGAAGAAAATGTCAAAATCTGATGACGATCCAAACGGCTGTGTGATGCTGCTTGACGATGCTGAAACGATCCAGAAAAAATTCAGGAGGGCTGTAACAGATTCCGGAACGGAAATTCGATTCGACGAGTCGCGACCGGCAATCTCGAACCTGTTGACAATCTATCAATTGATTACGAGTCAGGATGTCGCAACTGTCGAAGACCACTTTTCCGCAAAGGGTTATGCGCAGTTAAAGGGTGAACTGGCGGAAGCTGCAATTGAATTTTTACAACCTTTGCAACAACGTATCAGCCACATCAGCGATGAAACTTTGGATGATGTGCTCGGTCAGGGCCGAGAACGAGCCAATGTCATTGCCGCTGCAACATTGAACAACGTCTTTGCTCGAATGGGGATCGCCGATTCAGCGAAAGCTTCTTAACATGGACGAAGCGTCAGAAACGTCTATAACTCCAGTCGAGGAGGTCAGCGCTCCGCTAAAAGTGGCTGGGGCTACTCCTCGCATCGTCTCTGATGACGTCACCGATGACTTGAAGATTTTATTAGGCGAGTTTGAGGGACCATTGGACCTCCTCCTGCACTTAATACGTCAGGAGCAAGTCAGCATTTACGACATTCCTGTTGCGCGGATTACTGACGAATACCTTACATACCTGCGAGTGATGCAGGAAATGGATATCTCAGTAGCCGGTGATTTCCTGGTTATGGCAGCAACTCTTATCGAGTTGAAAACGAAGATGTTGTTGCCGAGAGATGCACTTGCCGAAGGCGAACCGGAAGAAGATCCCCGTTCGGACCTCGTTAACCAGTTGCTTGAATATCAAAAATACAAAGCCGCTGCGCAGATGTTATGGTCGAAGGCGACAGTCGAACAGGCAGTGTTCAAACGCGCGGAGATCGAAACAGACAAAAACAATCCAGAAGTCGCGGTTGGAGTGTTTGACTTACTGAAAGTCTTTCAGGACATTTTGGCGCGACACAAAGAAGAGGTTCTGATGGAGATTGAGCGCGAAGAAATCTCCATGGCAGAAATGCTGGAACGCTTACGAAACATGGTAATGTCAGCGACTGAACTTAACTTGCGGCAATTCTTCGAGCGCGCAAAATCTCGTCGCGAACTGGTGCTCGCTTTTTTGTCGGTGCTGGAACTCGTAAGGACCACCGAAATTCGATTATTTCAGCGGGAAACGTTTGGCGACATCGTAGCGCGCGTTGCCGCATAACAGACGGATATGCCGGACAACAACGACCAGAACGAGCTCACACCTGCAGACGATGAAGCGGCGTTAAATGAGGAGGCTAGCCGCGAATTGGCTGCTATGGTTGCCGAGGCTGAATCGTTGGCTAACACATCCGGCGAAGACTCAGCATCAGACGCAGCACCTTACGAACTGCAGAGCCAAACTGAGCGGGCCGCAGTAATTGAGGCGCTGATATTTGTTTCGGATGAACCACTCAGTGCGAAGATACTTTCCGAAGTGCTCGAAGAGGATCGTGCAGTTGTTCAAGAGGCAGTGCAGCAGCTAGTCGAGGAATTTAACGATCGAAATGGCGGGTTGCAGTTGCGAGAGGTGGCTGGTGGTTGGCAGTTTGCGACTCGACCCGAGTATCACGAACATGTCCGGGCATTTTTGAAGACTCGGCCGAGCGCCAAACTTACACTTGCCTCTCTCGAGACTTTGGCTGTCATCGCTTACCGACAGCCGGTGACTGTTCCTGAAATTCTCGAGATTCGAGGCGTGCAATCACCGTCAGCGATTAAAACTCTTCTGGACAAAAAGCTGATAGTTGCGAAAGGGCGCAAGGACGCGGTCGGTCGACCTATGATGTACGGCACTTCGAAAGAGTTTCTGCTGCAGTTTGGTCTGAAGGACTTGTCGGAATTGCCCAGCGTAGAAGATTTTCATGACTTGAGCGGCGGATCGTAACTCACGCCCGGCAGCAGAGATCAGATTACCCAGTCCGGTTGCTTCGCTGCTTTCCAGTTGCAATAACGAGATGGAGCAGCGTTTGCAAAAGTTGATATCTGCCGCCGGTATCGCATCGCGCCGGCAAGCCGAGCAATTGATTGTTTCCGGCAAGGTTTCGATAAACGGAAGGATAGTTACGGAACTCGGCTCGAAAGCAGATCCTGCCAAAGACCACATCAAAGTAAACGGGAAGTTAATCAATCCCCAGCTTAGTACCCGCGAGAAAGTTTACGTTCTCCTTAATAAACCAAAGGGCTATCTGTCGAGTGTTTCAGATCCGGAAGGTCGTCCACTGGTGACGGAGTTATTACCGGGCTCACTGGGCCGACTCTACCCAGTTGGTCGTCTTGATTTCAACACCGAAGGATTGTTGTTGCTTACCAACGATGGTGAGTTCACGAACTTCATTACGTCAGCACGTAATCAGGTCGAAAAGGTTTATGAGGTGAAGGTAAAGGGCGTCCCGCCTGAATCCGCTCTCGAGAGATTGAGAAGAGGTGTAACGCTCGAAGACGCCACGAGGACTGCGCCTGCTCGAATTACTAAAGTTGAAGAGACTGCTGCGAATTGCTGGTTGGAAGTTTCGTTGCATCAAGGACGAAATCAACAAGTACGCCGCATGTTTGAATTAATCGGATATTCGGTCGTAAAGCTAAAGCGCGTTAAGATTGGTTTTCTGGTCGAGCCGGGTCTTAAGCCCGGCGAATGGCGCTTTTTGACGAAACCCGAAGTCGCGCGTTTCATGAGAGGTAAAGAGAAAAATGGCCGTGCTGCTAAGGTGTCGCGCAATCAGAAGCAGTCCAGGCGTCGATAGGCAAGACCGATTTGGAATGCACCGGCCGAGCCACATATCAGGCGGCACTTTGCTTTTTATGCCTTTTTGGATTCAAGAAAAGCGTCGTCGCCGCTAGCTCTGCCGGCGCACTCAAATATCCGCTAATGTAGAATTGGGAGTTGAATGGAATCCAACAATAGACCAGCTATTGTTCGTTTTTGGGAAGACAACAATGGAGTTTCAATTAAACGAAGAACAGCAACAGATCAAACTCAGCGTACGCGAGTTCGCGGAGTCTGAAATAGCGCCGCATGTGATGGAATGGGACGAGGCCCAGATTTTCCTGTCGAGTTGCAGCCGAAGCTCGCTGAGTTGGGACTGCTCGGCGTGTTGTTTCCGGAAGAATATGGTGGCGCGGGGATGGGCTATGTCGAATACGCAACGATAATCGAAGAGCTGTCGCGCATCGACGGGTCAGTTGGAATCTCAGTGGCCGCCCACAACTCTCTTTGTTCAAATCACATCTACCAGTTTGGAACCGAAGAACAGAAAAAGAAATTTTTGATTCCGCTTGCCAGTGGTGAACACCTGGGAGCCTGGGGTCTTACCGAGCCTGGTGCAGGCTCGGATGCGTCAGGCACCAAATCAATGGCTGTTAGGTCTGACGGCGGTTGGATTGTTAACGGATCGAAAAATTTCATAACTCACGGTATTCATGCTGACACTTGCGTGGCGATGGCTGTAACTGACAGGTCCCAGCACAGTCGAGGAATATCCGCATTCATATTCGAGAAGGGAATGAAGGGTTTCGCGCCATCCAAGAAAGAGAACAAGCTGGGCCTGAGGGCGTCTGAAACAGCCAGCGTGGTTTTTGACGACTGTCTTGTGTCGGACGCCAACCTGCTTGGCGAAGAAGGACAGGGCTTCGTAAATGCCATGGAGATACTTGACGGTGGTCGCATCTCGATTGCGGCACTCGCCGTCGGAATCGCTCAGGGGGCATTCGAGTCGGCAACGCGATATGCGACCGAGCGACAGCAGTTTGGAAAACCTATTGCGAAATTTCAGGCAATTCAATTTAAGTTGGCCGATATGGCAACGCAGATTGATGCCGCAAGGTTGTTGATGTACCGCGCAGCCTGGATGAAAGACTCGGGAATGAAGACCACGAAAGAATCTTCGATGGCCAAGTTATTTGCGTCCGAAGTGAGCGTCGGTGTGTGCGAAGAGGCCATTCAAATTCATGGCGGTTATGGCTACACGAAGGATTACCCGGCTGAGAAGTACTGGCGCGACTCTAAGCTTTGTACGATAGGCGAGGGCACATCTGAGATTCAGCGCATCATCATTGCAAGAGAAATACTGAAGCAGGTCTGACCAAAGAGATTCACGGTGTCGGAAACGAACAGCTTAGCGGAGCGCATCAGCAATCGGGAACCAGCGGCAGTTGCGCGCGCGATATCAAAAATTGAGGATGGTGCGGGCGACGCAGCAGCGTTAATGAAGGGGATATTTCAACGCTCGCGCGGCGGCCTGGTGATTGGAATTACTGGAGCCCCGGGAGCGGGCAAATCATCTCTAGTTGACAAACTTGCTTTGCTCTATCGTGAACGCGGAGAGCGGGTGGGAATTATCGCGGTCGATCCGTCCAGTCCGTTTTCCGGCGGTGCGATCCTGGGCGATCGCATTCGTATGCAAACACTCGGTCTCGATGAAGACGTTTTCATCCGCTCGATGGCAACACGAGGGAATCTTGGGGGACTCGCCCGAGCAACGGTCGACGCGATAGCAATTCTCGACGCCGCAGCTTATTCAAAGATTATCGTCGAAACCGTAGGTGTTGGTCAGGACGAGGTCGAGATCGTAAAGGCTGCCGACATCTCAGTCGTGGTGCTGGTGCCGGGGATGGGCGACGACATTCAGGCAATCAAAGCCGGAATCATGGAGATTGGCGATATCTTCGTCATCAACAAGGCTGACCGTGAGGGAGTTTACGCGACCCAAAAAGAACTGGAGTCGCTGCTTTCGCTTGCCGGTCGAAGCGACGGTTGGCGCCCAGCCATCCTTAAAACAGTTGCCATCGAAAACCAGGGCACCATCGAACTTGCGGTGGCTATCGACGAATTTGTCGAAGCCCGTTTGCATTCGCCAACAATGCGCGAGCGTCGGCGGGCTATCGCGCGGTGGCGAATCCTGGAGTTGCTGAGAGAGCAACTAGTCGGCCAAATATTAAGTTCTTCTGCAGCATCTGCAACGCTCGACAGGTTGTCGGATGAAGTTGCAACTCGGCGTAGAGACCCTTATTCTGCCGTGGAAGAGATAATCAAAGCGGCTGCTGGATAGTTAAAAAACTGCAGATTATTTCAGGCAGACAACTAGCGCAGAGTCGCTGACAACCAACATCGATGAAAATTGACCATATAGGTATTGCTACCGAAAGTTTGGTTGAGGGATTGGCTGTTTGGCGAAATATACTGGGTTTGGAACCTGAAGCTACCGAAGAAGTCGCTGAACAGGGTGTCCGGGTAGCAATGCTGCCGATCGGAGATACCAAAGTTGAACTTCTGGAGGCTTTGAATCCCGATTCGCCAATCGCAAGATTTTTAATGAAGCGAGGACCTGGTATTCACCACATCGCTGTTGCAGTAGAGGACATTCAGTCAACGATGCTCAACCTAAAAAACAGTGGCGTCCGTTTGATTGACGAGACACCTCGCATTGGCGCAGGTGGGTGTCTTGTTGCCTTCGCGCATCCCTCCTCAACCGGTGGAGTACTGCTCGAGCTCGTACAGCATTAATCAGTTCCTTAGAAAGGATTTTTTATTTTGACTTCAACAACGAAAGCTTTCATTGCGGCGGCCGTCGCCATACTTTTGTCTGGGGGTTTGATTTTTTGGCAGGTTAAAGCTCGTAAACCCGGCGCCGTTAACCTTACAGCCGAAGACATGGCACTGATTGCAGAAGATCAATCGCCGCAGATGCGCGCTCGCCT
Source organism: Pyrinomonadaceae bacterium (assembly GCA_046262775.1). Classification (GTDB taxonomy): domain Bacteria; phylum Acidobacteriota; class Blastocatellia; order Pyrinomonadales; family Pyrinomonadaceae; genus PSRF01. The sequence continues at coordinate 55,290 of JBHEMC010000012.1, forward strand.
GGCGTCAGACGAAGCGGCAAGAAAAGACTTCGCTCAGGATGTGCGTCGACTGTTGGCGGTGGCCGAAGAAGCGCGGACTCGCGGCGTTGAAAACCAACCTGAGATCAAACGGCAGCTGGAATTCCAACGAGCGAGTGTGATTGCACAATATTACTTTGAGCAGCTCGGCCAAAACGGTCCGAACATTACAGATCAGGAAGTTGAAGACTATTTCAAAGAACCTGGTAGTCAACAGAAATTCGATCAAATTATCAAAGACGCGCAGAGCAAGGATCCACAATTCGCAAATCAACAGCTTCCCGCAGAGCAGTTGAACATGCTGAAGCAGAGAATTGGAAGGATCTACATTGGTGAGCGGAAAGGAATTGCGGAAGGTCTCGACAAGAAGCCTGCGGTCAGATTGCAGACATTGTTACAGCAGGCGCGTGTCGTCGCGCAGACCTACGCCGTCGATCAGCTGCAGGACAAACTCAAAGCAACGGATGCCGAAGTTGACGCATATATCGCGAGTCATCCAGAACTTGATACGGAAAAGAAAAATCGAGCGCAAGCCGAAGAGGTATTGAAGCGAGTTCGTGCCGGCGAGGATTTTGCAAAGCTAGCCAAAGAGTTTTCTACTGATGGCAGTAAAGACAAGGGCGGCGACCTTGGTTGGTTCGGTCACGGTGACATGGTGCCGGAATTTGAGCAGGCGGCATACGCGCTCAAGCCAGGCCAGATCAGCGACATTGTGCAGACAAAGTTCGGCTTTCATATTATTAAGCTGGAAGAGCGGAAGTCTGAAACCAAGGATGGCAAGCAGGAAGAAAAGCTGCATGCGCGACATATCCTGATCAGCGATCAGGGGAAATCCGAAAATCCATTTGCACCACCACAGTCATCGCGCGATCGTGCAAAAGCTGCGGTTGAACAAGACAAGGCAAAAAAGGTGCTGGACGAAATCGTCGGGCGGTCGCACGTGACGGTTGCGGAAAACTTTACGGTGAAAATGCCGGAGCAGCAGCCTCAACAAGCGATGCCGCCGCAGTTCGCGCCCGGCCCGGAAAATGATGAGGAGCCACCGGCACAGCCAGAGCAGGCGCCAAAACCGAAGTCGCCCCAACCTGCCGCGAAGAGTCAACTGAAACAACATAAGTAATAAGTAATTCGTAAGAGAAATTGAAAGGTAAAGCGTACTCGATAAGCTGCGCTTTGCCTGATGCTTACGCAAGAGTCTTGTCCATGCAATTTGGCGATTATCGTGTCGAGGTGATCCCTGACACCGAGTTTCATCTTGATGGAGGCGCGATGTTTGGAGTCGTGCCTCGGGTTCTTTGGGCGAGGGTTGCCCCTCCGGATGATAAGAATCGCATTCGCATGAACATGAACTGCGTGCTTATCACTGCCGGGGACGAGAAGATCCTGATCGAAACAGGAATTGGCGATAAGTGGAGTAAGAAACAGGAGAGTATTTACGGTATACAGCGAAAGCGGCGGCTCACTGAAACATTGAGGGCTGTCGCCGGAATAAACCCGGAAGATATTAGTATTGTCATCAATACGCATCTTCATTTCGATCATGCGGGTGGAAACACTGTACAGTCAGATAAAGGCGATGTCGTTCCGGCGTTTCCCAACGCGCGTTACCTGATCTCAGAGGCTGAGCTCGAGCATGCGGAGAACGCAACAGAGCGCGACCGTGCGAGTTATTTGCCGGAGAATTGGAAACCGTTACTCAGTTCGGGCCAGCTCCAGACGATACCGTCGCGATACCAAGTTGTTCCCGGCCTGCAGTTGGAGACGTACGCCGGCCATAATCGCTCAATGCAGTGTTGGCGATTGCAACGCAACGGCACGACGATCTTCGGGTTTGCTGATTTGGTGCCGATGCGCGCGCATCTGCGGCTGCCGTGGATCATGGGTTATGACTTATATCCACTGGAGACCTTGGAAGCGAAGAAGAGACTTCTTCCGCAGGCCGCGCGCGAAGGTTGGTTCTGTATTTTCTACCACGAGCCCGATGAGCCGCTATGTAAACTTTATGAGGATGAAGGAAAGTTAACAGCAATCGCTGCGTGACGGGTATGACGACTAGCGTAAAAATCGGAATCATCGGCGGCAGTGGCCTTTATCAGATGCCGGAGCTTTCCGACGTCGAGGAGATCGAGATCTCCACGCCCTTTGGACCTCCCTCTGACGCGCTCATCATCGGCTCGCTGGAAGGTGAGCGCGTTGCTTTTCTGCCACGACACGGGCGCGGCCACCGCTTTCTACCGACAGAGCTTCCGTTTCGCGCAAACATCTATGCGATGAAGTTGATTGGTGTAGAGCGCATCCTTTCGGCATCCGCGGTAGGCTCGTTGCAGGAGCGTTACGCACCGCTCGACATGGTAATCCCGGACCAATTTTTCGATCGTACTTATGGCCGTGTGCGGGAGTCGACATTTTTCGGGGAGGGTATCGTTGCCCACGTTTCCTTCGCTCATCCCGTGTGTAGTGCGTTGGGTGACGTGCTTGAGGCGTCGTGTGCAGCTACTTCAGTAAACGTACATCGTGGTGGCACTTATCTCTGCATGGAGGGCCCTGCATTTTCAACCATCGCCGAGTCGAATGTTTATCGATCGTGGGGAATGGACATCATTGGTATGACGAACTTACAAGAAGCAAAGCTCGCGCGCGAAGCGGAGATTTGTTACGCGACACTTGCCCTCGTGACTGATTACGATTGTTGGCATCCTGATCATGATGTGGTCAGTGTCGAGGCCGTGATCGAATACCTGAACAAGAATGTTCGCAACGCGCAGAATATAATGCGTGAGGCAGTGAAGCGTTTAAAAACAACAGAATCCACGTGTAGTTGCGCTTCAGCGCTAAAGAACGCAATTTTTACCGCGCCGGCGCTGTGGCCGGAAGCGACAACCAGGAAACTTGAAGCGATCATCAGAAGATATGCAAATCCAGGACGGGAAAGCAGCAACGGGTAGTCGTTTTTTAGTATTGAAAGATCGCGGAGACGTTATGAAAAAAATCGTTTTTCTTTCGTTGTCTTTGTGGCTGACTATCTTGTTCAGTTCCGCCGCTTCGCAGGCCCAGGGCGTTCGGTCCGGCCCAGATCCCGCAACAGTTCGCGACGCCGACCTCGAAAAGGATTCTTTGCACAATCTGGAAGTTGCGCGAAATTACTTTAAGTTGAAAAAAGCTTATGTAGCCGCACTGAAACGTTGTGAAGAGATCATCGCCGGCAATCCGAATTTTGCGAAGATAGAAGAGGTGCTTTTCATTGCTGGGCAAAGCAGTCTGTCCCTCGCTGAGAACAAAGGTAAACAAAGACCTGATTTGTACGCTAGCTTTGATGGCGTAACGAAACGAACCTTAACCGCAGATCAGTTCCGGGAAATGGGTCGCGACTATCTGACGCGATTGGTTCATGACTATCCGAGCGGCCTTTTTCGGAAGCAGGCGGAAGAAGCACTGCAGACCTTGTCGCCCAAGCAGGGGCAGTAGGCAGAGGCAGAAGGCAGAAAGCAGCAGTCAGTTGTGCAGATTGATAAGATTCGGCTCACGCACAACTAACAACTTAGCAAAACGCAAACTATGTCCCTACTGGTTGTCGGTTCAGTCGCTTTTGATTCTGTTGAGACCCCATTCGGTAAATGTGAAAAGATGCTGGGTGGCTCGGCCTCCCACTTCTCAATCTCTGCCAGCTTCTACAGCGAGGTAAGCATCGTTGGCGTTGTAGGCGGCGATTTTACCGACGAGGACCACCAGGTGTTTGTCGATCACGGAATCGGTACGCGCGATCTGGAAAAGATCCAAGATGGCCAAACGTTTCGGTGGCGCGGTCGTTATGATTACGATCTCAACGTTGCTCACACACTCGATACGCAACTCAACGTATTCGCTGATTTCAAGCCGAAGCTGTCGTCCGAATCGAAAGCCTCACGCCTGGTTTTTCTTGGAAACATTCAGCCTGACCTACAGCGCGAAGTACGCCAACAGATTCCCACTGCCGAGCTGGTAGCTCTCGACACCATGAACCTCTGGATTGACACCACTCGAGAATCCTTATTGGCAACGATCAAATTGGTCGATCTCGTCATCATCAACGATGCCGAAGCACGACAGTTGACCGGCATTTCAAACTTACTTAAAGCGGCGCGCACGATCCTGTCGTGGGGACCGCAAGCACTAATCGTAAAACGAGGTGAATACGGCGCTGCTCTATTTACCAGCCAGAACTACTTTGCCATTCCTGCGTATCCATTGGAGTCTGTTTTCGATCCAACGGGAGCCGGCGACACCTTTGCAGGCGGGTTCATGGGATACCTTGCGAGTCAGGAAAAGCTCAATGAGGATGCAATGCGACGCGCCATGATCTTTGGTTCAGTTATGGCCTCCTTCAACGTTGAAGAGTTTGGTACTGCGCGCGTTCAGCGGCTAACGCACGACGATATCAATGAACGCTTTCGTGCGTTTAAACGCATGACTCACTTCGAAGAGATTCCCTTCGAACGTGCCGTCAGAGCAACGGAATAAACGATATCGAATCAACGTCCGATAAAAATTTAGGCTGATGTTCGATAAACTCTTTAGTTGGCCGTGCGTGATATCACTTAAACTCTGGAGTCCGACGAACCTGGTTTGACCATCGGCTCGATAAACTGCAGTTTATTGGACAGAAGCAGGAGCGCTAAATGTTTTGCCCTATTTGTGAAGCTGAATATGAACCTGGCATCACACGATGTCCCGACGACGACGCACCTCTGGTTGAGCAACTGACGCCTGAGACAGCCATGCACGACAGCAGCTCGGCGCGACTTGTACCGCTGCACAACCTGGGCTCGCCGGCAGAAGCAGAGATGGTCAACGACATTTTGCGCCAGAACGGTATTCGTTCAGTTGTGAAGTCAGGCGGCGCCGATGCTTTCTCAGCCCTGCTGTCTTCAACATCAGATGGCGCAACGCTTCTCGTGGATGAACGTGATTTTGACCGCGCGCAAGATATCTACACAGCATTCTTCGGCAACGACACAACACCGCTGACCGGTGGTCCAGAAAGCGAGATCACGGATGAGGAGTAATCTGCCTCTTAACCCATAGCCATGTCTGCGGATGCAATACTAGTTTTCCTGACTGCGGGTAGTACTGAAGAAGCGGCCCGCCTGGCAGAGATGCTGGTCGGTGCACACCTTGCTGCGTGCGTACAAATCCTACCTCAAATCGAATCCGTGTATCGGTGGGAAGGAATGGTGGAACGGCAATCGGAGATCTTGCTGATAGCGAAGACAACCACCGCGAGATTTCCTGACCTGGAACGTGAGGTCAAAGCACTGCACAGCTATGAGGTTCCGGAAATACTCGCCGTTCCGATTGCGGCAGTCTCAAATCCGTATCTTCAATGGCTACTGGCTAATGTAGTTCCGCCGGGCGAATAACCGGATGATGCCGCAGCCTTGGTCCGTTTATCCGTGATCCAGATCAACTCGGGATTCGATATTCGTCGGAAATAATTTTCTCTAAGGAATTCTGACTGCGCGTAACTATCTCCACCACTTCGGCAGGCGAGTCAGTAACGTGAAACAGTTGCATGTCGTGCTGCGAAATCTTGCCGCCTGGCATCACTGTGTCGCGCATCCAGTTCAATAATCCTGTCCAATATTCAGAACCGAACAGTACGACGGGGAAGTCACGAATCTTCTTGGTCTGGATAAGCGTGAGCGCCTCAAACAACTCATCAAAAGTACCGAAGCCGCCAGGAAAGATAATAAAGCCGAGGCTGTATTTCACGAACATCATCTTACGGACAAAAAAATACTTGAAGGTAAGACTCCTTGTTTGATATGCATTCGGTCGCTGCTCGAATGGCAACTCAATATTGCAGCCTATCGAAAGTCCCCCGGCTTCGAATGCACCGCGATTTGCCGCTTCCATAATTCCTGGGCCGCCGCCGGTGATCACCGCGAATCCTTCGCGCGCCAAAAGCGCTGCCGTTTCCCGCGCCGCTCTGTAATCTGCATCTTCAGGGTGCGAACGTGCGGAACCGAATATAGAGATACCCCTGGTGAGTGTGGCCAGTTCGTCAAACCCTTCAACGAACTCGCCCATAATCCTGAACACGCGCCACGTATCAGTGTGCGTAAATTCATCGGGCCGCGGACTCTCGAGCAGTTGCTCGTCCTGAGTTGTACCAGGCGGCCGTGTCAATTCTTTATCTGCCATAGTTATTGTCTAGGCGGCCTATCAGGAAACCACTCGCGGGTTGCGCCGCTAAGATCTGCCTGCCAGCCGGGGGGCCTAAGCACGACTGTTTAGGTTGGCTCGTTAACGATAACCCATCAAGTTCTCGCTCATGGTCGGGCTACGGCGCCCGGTTCGTAGCGAATTAACCACAGGGTGGCGACGGAGCGCCACTCTACATTAGACACCCATAATATTGTAGCCGCAGTCGACGTAGATGACTTCGCCAGTGATACCTGAAGACATGGAGCTACACAAAAACACGGCCGTATCACCAACCTCACGTGGTTCAACATTGCGACGCAACGGGGCACGTTCTGCGTGGTGTTTCATCATCGCGCTGAAATCCGAAACAGCGCGCGCAGATAATGTTTGGATTGGCCCAGCGCTGATTGCGTTTACACGAACATTGCGGGCCCCCAGGTCATTTGCCAGGTAACGTGTGCTGGCTTCGAGCGCAGCTTTCGCGACCCCCATCAGGTTATATCCAGCCACGACCTTTTCAGCGCCGTAATACGTCATGGAGACAATACTTCCGCCGTCTGTCATCAGCGGCGCTGCTGCACGTGCGAGTTGTGGTAGTGAATAGGCGCTGATCTCCAGTGCCGTCAAAAAAGCCTCCCGCGTTGTGTCGAGATACTGTCCCGACAGAGTTTCTCTGGGCGCGAAAGCGATACTGTGAATCAGAAAATCGAGCCGCCCGAATTCCTCTTTGATACGATTGAACGTCTGATCGACCTCTGCCTCGTTTGTGACGTCGCATGGCAACAACAGTGAATCAGGCATCGCTTCTGCAGTTAAACTCTCCACATTATCTTTGAGACGGTCTCCTTGATAGGTAAATGTCAGCCGTGCTCCGGCATCATGTAAGGCGAGGGCTGTGGCCCAGGCGATCGAACGCTTGTTGGCAACACCAAAGATCACGCCGAATTTATTTTGAAGCATGAGTTGTTTTATTCTAGCTCCTCAGCGATTTAGTAAGTCATACGAAGGCTTACCTTCACCCGTGCGGAATTTTCGAAATAGCCAATGAGGCGCTGAGTACTGACCTCACCTGGTTATGTAAATCGATCTTGCGGTACCGGGTGGATTCTAAAATGGACTATGTGGAATTCAAGCTGCTGCAGTCTCAGGCTCATTAATTAGGGCCTTGTACTCTCCGCTCTCGACCCACTCGAGTATTTCGGCAACCCGCCAGACAGGAAAAGGATGACTTAAACCTGAAGTGATCACATCCGCCCAAAAGCGATCGAGCGCTTTTTCGTCATAGTTCTTCTGAAAATCGCGCGCCTGCGCCAGGAACTGATCGTAGTCAACACGGGAAGCAAAAGTGCCGCCACTCAACTTCATCATCGTCCGTCCGATTACATTCGGATCTTGCGTTACTAACAAAGCAGCGCGATCGCAGGATAGTTCGGCCCGTCGCGCCCAGGCGAGCAGTGCCGCTCTCATGCTCATCGTCAACAACTCCTTGACGATGTACGTCAACGGGGACGCCAGCACAGCTGACTTAGCCAGAAACTCAATAAGCCGCGCAGCGGTCAAATACAGCACATGCTCTGCGTGGATGTGGCCGACTTCATGCGCCACAACGGCCAGGACTTCCTCGTCGGTGAGTCGCTCGATCAATTGGGAATAGAGCACTATGACCGGGCGTTCCACGCCGCCAGTGAATGCATTAACGATCGGGTTCTGTTGCACGAACAGCTCAGGCATATCGACGCCTAAGGTCGTGCAGGCAATCTGCAACTTCGCGTACAGATCGGGACACTGGTGCGGCGTTACTTTAACGGCACTTGCCGTAAAGATGACCCGAATAGCTGATTCACCTGTTACTGCGAGCAGCTTCTTCAGGGCCGAGTCAATTCCGGGGATAGCGCGGAGTGCTGCAAGAGCTCGACGGTCGTCAGGGTGGATATACTGGCTCTTATCCAGCCGCGCAAATTTTTTGTGCGGCTCCCCCGAAAGCGGCATGCGACACCGGCCGCAGCGTGCTTCGCCGCCATCGGTGCGGATTTGATTACGCTGTCCGCAATATCGGCAACGAATCGCGTTCGTGGAATCTAATGAGCTTGGTAAAATTTCATCAGACATAGCGATAGCAGTAAGTTTTTTGATCCCCTATCTTAACGCAGGAAAAACAGGTCAACGAATCGTTATCTCAAGTGTATAGGTCGTGTTTCCGCGCGTCGAGCCCACCCAGATAGCGTAATCGCCGGATAGTGGTAGCTCACCTGACCAGTCTGCCGCATCGACGCCTTCCTCAGTCCCTGGCAATGCAGTCGCATCTGGGCCAAGTATAGTGAAAACCGCATTCTTTTCGCGCGACGTAATGTGCACGGTCATAGCTTGTCCGCTACGAGCGCCGATCAGGTACCGGTTTTGAGTGCCACGAACTGCAGCACCGTGCAAAACAGCAGTTGTTCGGCCGCGGGCGAAACGAACTCGTTGAGTGGTGCGTTGGCCCATCACCATACCAGCAGTCGCAACTACAGTGATCAAAATCCACAGTTGAATTCGATTAGAATTTTGCATGGTCAATCCACCTAGTGTTTGAAATGTCGTACGCCTGTGAACACCATTGCTATTCCGTGTTCGTTCGCTGCTGCAATTACTTCCTCGTCTCTGACAGAACCTCCTGGCTGAATTACGGCGCTGATGCCGTACTTTGCCGCCTCGTCGATCCCATCTCGAAAAGGAAAGAAAGCATCAGAAGCCAGAACGCAGCCAGCAAGTGGTAGCTGCGCGCGCATCGCGCCGATTTTTACGGAGTCGACTCGAGACATCTGGCCAGCACCGACACCAACAGTTTGGTCTGCATGCGCATAAACAATAGCGTTCGACTTCGTATGCTTACACACTGTCCAGGCGAATAGCATTGCTCCGATTTCCGCATCAGTGGGCTGTTTGTGTGAAACAAATTTCAGGTCTGATTTTGTAAGCTTGTGCGCATCGGCTGTTTGCATCAGCATGCCGCCGCTAATCTGTTTGTATGCGACCTCGCCAGTCGCTTCTGCAGCGACTGCACGCAATATGCGTAAGTTTTTCTTTGCTTGCAGGATTGCGAGTGCTTCCGCATCGTAGTCCGGAGCAACAACTACCTCAGTAAAGATCTTAACGACTTCTGCGGCAGCCTGCGCATCCAGTTTTCGATTGAATGCCACGATGCCGCCAAACGCAGACACTGGATCGGTCGCCAACGCTTTCCTATAAGCTTCGGACGTAGTTGAAGCGATTGCTGCACCTGCCGGATTTGTGTGCTTGACGATAGCGCAGCCAGTGTTCTCGAAATCCAGCACAAGTTGCCACGCAGCGTCTGCGTCAACGTAGTTGTTGAACGACATCCCTTTACCTGATAACAACTGCGCATTGGTAATGCCGCCGCCGGATTTGGTTTGGTAAAGCGCCGCGTGTTGATGGGGGTTCTCTCCGTACCGAAGAGTCGCAATGCGACGCATCGACAAGGTGACTTCAGGCGGAAAGTCAATATCTTCCACGTCAGGTGGCAGTCTGGCGCGTGCAGGCGCGTGATAAGCAGCTTCACTTCCGGGGCTGGCGGCATTCGCTGGCGGTTCTTCGACGGCATCACAGAGATAAGAAGAGATCATTCTGTCGTACTGTGACGTGGCAGCGAAAGCATGGCGCGCCAGTGAGTCTCTGGTTTGTAAAGTTAATGCGCCACTGTATTTTTTCAGCTCTTCAATAATTGCGGGATACTGCGCGGGATCGATAACAACCGCGACATACTTTGCGTTTTTCGCTGCAGAGCGAATCATCGCAGGGCCGCCGATGTCAATCTGCTCAACAGCCTCATCTCTCGTAACACCTTCACGTTTGATCGTTCGCTCGAAAGGGTAAAGGTTCACGACCACCAGATCGAGCCGCTCTATTGCGTGCGCTTCCATGGCCGAACGATGCTGTTCGTTATCGCGTATTGCTAAGAGACCACCGTGAACTTTCGGATGAAGAGTTTTGACTCTTCCATCCATCATCTCGGGAAAGCCCGTAAGATCTGCGACGTCACGAACCGGGACCCCAGCTTCTTTCAATGTCGCCGCTGTACCGCCGGTGCTTACGATTTCAATCTTTAAATCGGCAAGCGCACGTGCGAACTCTACGATCCCGGTTTTGTCAGAAACGCTGATCAGAGCGCGCTCGATCGGTTGTAAGCTGTTAGTCATGAGTGCAGTGGTCAAGTACTGAAATTATTGTGTCGATAAATTAACAGAGAACTTATGCGTGCGGGAATAGCCAAGCTGACCTACTGAGTATTCCAACTTTGGCGGCAGCACACTGACAGAAACCGCATGCTTTCGACCGTCCTCCGCTGCCGGGTCGATATAAAAACCAAGCAGATATTGACTCTTCAGATCGTCCTCAATTGCCTGAAATATCGGAACTAGATCGGTTTTCTGCTGTATCAGCGCCGAATGGACATCGCCTGTTAGAAAGTATTTGCCTCCAGTTTTTTCCGCCAGGTCACGGAAGCCCTTTGCCGGCGCTCGTACCGCCAGATGTCCATCGCGCGGTTCGAATAGCGGCACATGAACCACATAAAATGAAACGTGTTGCTCGACTGCCGCATCTATCACTGAGCGTGCGTCGAGCCTGCTTGCATTATCTACTCCGTCGCTGATCAAGACGACAATCCTGCGTTCCGCTCGAATTTTTGGAAGCTCTCGAAACATATCCAGGGCCGCCACTGCTGCATCGAAGATCGCCGTATGTTGGTTTCGCGCCGGCACAAATGTGAATGCGGCCCTCGCCAATGAGGAATCTTTATTGAAGGGCACAACAATGGAAGGTCTTTCGCCAAAACGCATCACCGCTACACTTGAGGTGTCGCTGAAATGACTGTACAGGGCAATTGCGGCTTCCCGTTGCTGGCCGATCGTATCTCGTAGACTTCCTGATTGGTCAAGCGCGAAAACGAGCGCAACTCGATCCGTGCCAGCTGAAAAGTACAGACCCTTAATTATATGATCTGGATCTTTCAGCGCGAGGTCACGCTGAGTCAAAACCTGTCCTTCGGAGCGCGTGCGTCCTCGGCCGCTGTCTACTCCTCGCGAAGAGTCCTGTTTATCTTTAACACGGATTGGAAATAACAAAAGGTCAGTGCTTACTCGTATAACGTCATCGCCGTCAGTGCTCGCCTGACCTGGGACAGAAAGTGCGCAGACGCAAACCAAAAGGATCGCTGTACAAAGGTTGATTACGGGAATGTTTGTTACGCTCGAGTAGAACTGTTTGCAAATGAGCGCGGCTGATGGTGAGAACATG
>JBHEMC010000013.1:0-65354 GCA_046262775.1 Pyrinomonadaceae bacterium
CGTATGCACCATTTCCCAAGACGCCGTAACTGTCGGTGACAGTGCCCATAATGGCGACTTCCTTGTTCCGGTAACGGCCAGGATCGGCGTTGATGCGACCTATGTTTGTCTGGCTGGGACAGGCGGTAAGAACCAATACCCCGCTAAGCATTGCGAAGAATAAAGCAGTCTTTCGAATGGAAAACATATCATCTCCTTTAATGTTGTTAGTGATCATCTCGGGAGAGGTTAAGAGATGATAACACGGGGAAACGCGATGCCTGCAAAGAGCGCGCCCCTGATAATTACTTACCGAACCAACCAATTGGCCGCCCCGATAGGTCAACCCAAACACTCTTCACTTGGGTGTACAACTCAAGTGCATGCCGCCCCATTTCCCGGCCGTACCCTGACTGCTTATAACCGCCAAAAGGCGACGCCGCGTTGAACATGTTGTAGGTATTGATCCAAATAACGCCGGCTTTAATTTCCTTCGCAAACCGGTGAGCGCGAGTAATGTCTCTGGTCCAAATGCCGGCTGAGAGTCCATAGATCGTATCGTTTGCCTGCTTGATCAGATCGTCTTCGTCTTTGAAGGTTATAACCGAAACAACAGGTCCAAAGATCTCCTCCTGTGCAACTCGCATCCGGTTATCCACGTCCGCAAAAATGGTTGGACTGAAGAAGAAGCCTCGCTCGTTTGCTGCCGGTAAATTTGGAGACTCGCCACCAGCTACGACAGTCGCCCCTTCCTGCCGCGCAATATCAACATACCCCTTGATTCTGTCCAGTTGTTCCCGTGACACCTGCGGGCCCATCTGCGTTGCCTTGTCCATTGGATCGCCTACAGCAATGTTCTCTGCGCTCCTTTTTAACGACGACAGGAACTCGTCCTTGATCTTCTCTTCAACGAAAAGCCGGGACCCCGCGCAACAAACCTGACCCTGGTTATAAAAGATTCCCATCATCGCGCCGGCGACTGCCTGGTCAAGATCCGAATCAGCAAAAACGATATTAGGCGCCTTACCACCCAGCTCGAGTGAAACTTTCGTTAGGTTCTCCGCCGCAGCCTTGGCAATTAACTTTCCGACCTCGGTCGACCCGGTGAACGCGATTTTATCTATCCCAGGATGCGCGGCAAGGGCGGCCCCGGCAGTTTCGCCATAGCCGGGAACAATATTCACCACACCTTCTGGGAAACCCGCTTCCTGAATTAGTTTCCCTAATTCCATAGCACTGACCGGTGTTTGCTCAGCCGGTTTCAAAACAACTGTATTTCCAGCGGCGAGTGCCGGGGCTAATTTCCATGCAGCCATTAGCAACGGGAAGTTCCAGGGAATAATTTGACCGCAAACGCCGATCGGCTCGCGCAATGTATAGTTGAACATCCGACCTGGAACAGGAATCGTTTCGCCCTCAATCTTTGTTGCCCAGCCGGCGAAGTATTCGAAGTTCTCGACCACCTGTGGCAGGTCCACGTACATGGATTCTTTAATTGGTTTCCCATTATCGGCAGTTTCAATGGCCGCCAATTCATGCAAATGCTGCTCAATCAATTGCGACAGCTTGTATATCAACCGTCCGCGTTCTCGCGCACTTAGTTTGGACCATTTGCCCTCAAAGGCGCGGCGTGCTGCAGCGACAGCCCGATCAATATCTGCTGCATCGGCTTCAGCTACTTCGGCAAGGACGTCGCCCGTAGCCGGGTTTGGAGTCGCGAAAGTTTTTCCTGATTGCGCATCAACCCACTGACCATCGATAAAGAGTTGATATTTTTTCCGTGTGTTGTTCTCGGCTACCTGTGCGGATGACATTGTGTTCCTTCCGACCTAATTAGAATCTGTGGTTCGTGCGAGCAGTTGCCGCAAAACGTATGGGAGGATTCCGCCGTGGCGGAAATAATCAATTTCGATCGACGTATCAATTCGCAGCGTAATCGGGATTGTTTCTGAGCTTCCGTTAGCGCGGTGAATACTAAGAGTTAGATCCTGACGTGGCCTAATTCCGTGTTCGATACCAGTGATATCGAATGTCTCTGTTCCGTTCAGCTTCAACGACGCAACGTCTACATCGTCTTTGAACTGGCAGGGTAGCACGCCCATACCGACCAGATTGCTGCGATGAATTCGCTCAAAGCTTTCCGCGATAACTGCGCGTACTCCAAGCAGCCCTGTTCCCTTTGCTGCCCAATCGCGCGAACTGCCCGTTCCGTATTCCTGTCCTGCAATCACGATTAACGGCACGCCCTCTTGCTGGTATTTCATCGCCGCGTCGTAAATGCTGGTGCGCTCGCCGTCCGGATAATGGATCGTAACTCCCCCTTCCACGCCGGGCACCATCTGATTCTTGATCCGCACGTTGGCGAATGTGCCACGGACCATCACTTCATGATTCCCCCGTCGAGAGCCATAGCTGTTGAAATCTTTTATATCAACGCCTCTCTCTTGCAGATAGAGACCAGCAGGCGAAGATGCTTTGATGGCACCTGCAGGGCTAATGTGATCTGTTGTGACGGAATCACCGAAGATTGCTAATGGACGCGCATTGTGAATGTCGGTGAGTGTTCCAAGGTTGCCGCTGAAACCCTCGAAGTAGGGAGGCTCGCGAATGTAAGTTGATTCAGAATCCCACTCGAAAACTTTTCCAGTGCTTGCCGGGATTTCATTCCAAAGTGGGTTTTGTTCTGCGAAATCGCCGTAAAGGCGACGATACGTTTCGGGATCAAATGCATCACGCATTAATTCGTTGATTTCGTCGAGGGACGGCCAAAGGTCGCGCAAGTAAATTTCGCTTCCATCCGTGCCCGTACCGAGAGGTTCAGAAGTGAGATCGATATCGATCCGACCAGCCAATGCGAATGCTACAACCAGGGGTGGACTCATCAAAAAATTCGCTCTGAGGCTTTGATGGACGCGGGCTTCGAAGTTTCTATTTCCCGAAAGTACTGAAGCCGCGATCACGTCACGTTCATTCACAATCTGTTCGATCGCTGGATCCAGCGGTCCTGAGTTACCAATACAGGTTGTGCAGCCATAGCCTACAAGGTTAAATCCCAATTCATTTAGATACTGTTGCAGACCACTACGTTCCAGGTAATCCGTAACCACTCGAGATCCGGGCGCAAGTGAGTTTTTCACAGTTGGTCTAACAGAAAGTCCCCGCTCAACGGCTTTCTTTGCAACCAGGCCCGCGGCCAGCATGACGCTCGGATTGGATGTATTCGTACACGACGTTATGGCGGCAATCAACACATCTCCATGACCTATTAATTCGTCAGCGCTGGCAAACTCATCTTCGGGAACTTCCGTAAGTCGATCAGGCGTTGGGCGGTTATTGATCATCTCAGTCTCGGTCCAGATACTCGTATTGTTTTGACTGACATCAGCCCCAAGACCGGACGGTGCGGTTTCGGCGCGCTGCTCGCCGCCGCCAGTGATTGCTACTTGCTTTGCCGTCCCAATCTTCACGTGATAGCGAGTGGAAATCTCGTTGTCAGCTTTGCCATAACCTCCATCGTTCATTGCTTTCCGCAATAGATCGTTAAATTGATTTTTCAAACCGGATAATTCGATTCTGTCCTGTGGCCGTTTCGGCCCGGCAACACTTGGCACAATCGAGCCGAGATCGAGATCCAACACGGTGGTATAGTCGCAAGCACCAGCCTTGGGAATACCAAACATGTTCTGAGCTTCGTAATAGCGTCGAACCAGGTCTACGTGCTCTTCGGTTCGCCCGGTAGCCTTGAGGTAAATGCAGGTTTCCTCATCGACGGGAAAGAAACCCATTGTGGCTCCGTATTCCGGCGCCATATTCGCAATAGTTGCACGATCAGTAACCGCCAGCGTCGATGCACCCTCACCGTGAAATTCGACAAACTTGCCTACGACACGAGCTCGCCGTAGCATTTCCGTCACGCGCAGAACGAGATCGGTAGCAGTCGCTCCTGCGCGCAAGTTTCCTTTCAGATGCACACCAACCACGTCAGGTGTCAGGAAATAGACCGGCTGCCCCAACATAGCTGCCTCGGCTTCAATACCGCCAACACCCCAACCAACTATGCCAAGTCCGTTGATCATGGTCGTATGCGAATCCGTCCCAACTAACGTATCTGGGAAATACACGTGACGTTCCCAAACACCCTTGGCGAGGTACTCGAGATTTACCTGATGACAGATGCCAACGCCGGGCGGAATTACGCGAAACCCATCAAATGCCTGTGTTCCCCACTTTAGAAACTGATAACGGGAGTTGTTGCGCTTGAATTCGATCTCCATATTCTTTTCAAAGGCATCTCGCGTACTCGAATAATCGACCTGCACTGAATGATCTATCACCAGATCGACCGGAACGAGTGGTTCGATGATGCCACTGTTTTTATTCATCCTCGCGACGGCGGATCTCATCGCGGCAAGGTCGACGAGAAGCGGCACGCCGGTAAAGTCTTGCAACAACACCCGGGCAACAACGAAGGGTATTTCCTCCGTCCTTTCGCCGTTGGCTTTCCAATTTGCTAAGTTGCGAACATCCGTTTCCGTGATCTTCTTACCATCGCAGTTGCGCAAGACGGATTCGAGGACTATCCGAATGCAAATGGGCAATCGCGAAATCTTCGCGACACCTTGCGTTTCCAACTCTGGCAGCGAGTAGAACTGTCCTTGCGGATTGGCTTTTGACTGAAACGTCTGTAACGAATTGAAAGGACTGTCTGTCATATGAGTGCTCAAGCCTTTCCTAACGGGAGACGCATTTTTGCGGCAGTCTCTCGAAGAATGAATTCTGGAAAGTGTTTGCGGTTCAAATTGAAGTTTAAGGTTGTGAATGAGCCTCGTCAACCAGCGTCAATTGATAATCGATCGCTGGCCAATTAGCAGAGGAATTGACGGCGGTATCAGCCAACAATGAAGCATGGCTTGGCGAATAAAATATCGTTTGCAACAAGAAATCATCACCTGGAGCCGGCTGCCCGAGGTAATAATTGCTTGCATTTCAAGCCTTTTGTTATAGTTTCCGCACTTAGTTCCCCCACAGTTTAAATCGTAGAAACGATTCTATTTCCCGGGAGAAGTGCTGATTAGCGGACTTAAGGAGATCCTGTTATGCCTAAGAAACAAGCGGAAGACTTCGATTACTTAAGTAACAATCCTGAGTACGTACCGGATCCTGATATTGAAGAATTCATGGAAGAAGAAATATCTCGCGCGCCAAAAGACCCGGAACTACTGGCCCACCGCCTGCGGAACAACACTGCGGCCTCGCCTCGAGATGCTGGCGGCGATATTGATGCGGATTGGGAAGATGTTAACGATAGCGGATCTGAAAGTGTTGCGGGAGACAACCCGACGCCCGACCAGTCCATGGTAGAAGAGAATGCCCAGGCTATGGGGGTCAGTTTTGAGGACAACGAAGAGCTTGAATTCCTTGAAAAGATTGAACGGCGGGATCGGGAAAGGTTCGAACTGGATCAGCGGTCGAAGACACAAGACGACACGATATAGTCACACCTAAAAGGTTTTGCGGCTGTCGAGCAGAATCGTCACTGGCCCATCATTGACAAGCTCGACCTGCATCATCTTCCGAAAGCTTCCGGTTGCCACTCGCTTAACCAGCCGGCGCGCGGATGTAACGAAATAATCATAGAGTGGCTCAGCTAATTCTGGAGCTGCTGCATCACTCCAGGATGGACGCGATCCGCGCCTCACATCACCGTAAAGTGTAAATTGCGAAACGATCAAAAGTCCGCCATTGGTTTCGGACAATGATAGATTCATTCGACCTGCACTGTCATCAAATACTCGTAACCGAACAAGCTTCTGCAGGAGATAATTTACATCGTGTTGCTGGTCTTCGCGGGAAATACCCAGGAGCGTGACGAGTCCGCTTGCGATTTCGCCAACAATGTTCCCATCAACGGTGACATTGGCACTGGTGACGCGTTGAACGACCGCTCTCATTTTTTCGGAGGTTGGCTTGGTCTTATCTCGACTCGACTCGGCAGACTCCGCTCGTCGTGATGTAGCAGATCCAATACCACCCGCGCTACGTCTGCTGGTTGCAGTTGCCAACTCTTCGCCTCGCTCGGTTGGTCGTTCCCAAATTCAGTATTCACTGAACCCGGCATAATGTAACTGACCTTTATGCCGTCATGTCGAATCTCTTGCATCAATGCTTCGCTGAATCCATTTAGTCCAAATTTCGAAGCGTTGTAGGCCGCCATTTTTGGGTGGGGATTAGCTCCGGCAAGCGATGAGATATTGATTATATAACCGCCGCCACGCTCCTTCATGACTGGTATCGCGGCATGACAGCAGTGGAAGACGCCGAACAGATTGGTTTCAAGTACTGATCGAAATTCCTCTGGACTCGTTTCCTCTACCGTTTTAAATATTCCAATACCAGCGTTGTTGACGAGAATATCAAGCCCATTAAACTCCGCAATCGTTTGTTCGATTAAATTATGCACCTGTCGGTAATTGCGGACATCGCAAGCGAATCCAATCGCGCGCCCACTAGCAAGAGAATTCAAGTATGCAACGGCTTTGTCGATTTCGGTTTGATCGCGAGCGCTGATTGCAACCCGGACGTTTGATTCTACCAACGCCTCAGCGATTGCTCGACCGATGCCTTTTGTTCCGCCAGTTACGATAGCGGACTTGCCCTTGAGGTCCATAACGATTTGGTCTTCGGACCTTCTGGTGAGTGTCCAATGTGAAAAACGTATACCGGTTTGTCGTCTTTACGCTCTTAGCTTTTCTCGTAATCGTTCGTTCACGACTTTGGGATTTGCCTTGCCTTCAGAATATTTAATGACCTGACCGACAAAGAACCCAAACAATGCCTCCTTGCCGCCACGATAAGCGGCAAGTTGGTGCGGATGATCCGCCATCACACGATCAATGAGCATGTCAATCGCGCTCGTATCGCTAATCTGGACCATGCCTCCCTCCGCAATGATCGCGTCGGCCGACTTTCCCGTCCTGAACATATCAACAAGCACATCCTTCGCCTGCTTGCCGCTGATCTTCTCATCGTCGACGAAACGTATCAGATGCCCTAACCCCTCCGGTGACACTGGAGAATCGGCTGCACTCACACCTGCCGATTCCAATTCACGCAACAATTCCGAACGAATCCAATTTGCCGTCGCACGAGCGTTGCTGGATGCTCTAACTGCAATTTCAAAGTAATCGGCAAGCGAGCGCTCCGACGTCAACTGTGAAGCATCGGCGAACGTCAGACCGTACTCATCAATGAACCGCTGCCGTCTGCGTTCGGGCAATTCCGGCATATCTTGTTTTATTCGTTCAATGAATTTCGGCGAGACACGCAGCGGCGGCAGGTCCGGCTCAGGGAAATAACGATAGTCGTGCGCTTCCTCCTTTGTGCGCATGACTCGTGTCTCCATCGTACGGTCGTCCCAGAGCCTCGTTTCCTGAAATAACAAGCCCCCCGACTCGAGTACCTCAATATGCCTCCTGATTTCATACTCGATTGCTCGCTGCATAAATCGTACGGAGTTCAGATTCTTTAGTTCCACCTTCGTACCGAACTTGTCGCTACCAATACGTCGTACAGACACGTTGGCCTCACACCGCAAATTCCCCTTCTCCATGTCTGCTTCGGACGCGCCAACCCACTGTAGTGAGCGACGTACGTGGTTCACGTAATCGTATGCCTCCCAAGACGAACGGAAATCCGGTTCAGTCACAATCTCGGCCAATGGCACACCTGCACGATTCAAGTCGATATATGAGTAACGGTCCACGTCAGGCAAACCTTCGTGGACGTTTTTGCCGGCGTCTTCTTCAAGATGAAGTCGAGTGATGTTCACTTTCTTCGGCCGCCAATCGATTGGGTGACCCGCCTCGTCCCGCTCTGCAGTCATGATCTCCACAACACCATCGGCAGAAAATGGTTGATCGTACTGCGAAATCTGATAGCCCTTAGGCAGATCGGGATAAAAGTAATTCTTTCGCGCAAAAACAGACAGTTCGTTGATTCTTAATCCAAGAGCCAGAGCTGCCCGAGCGCCCAGTTCGACAGCACGGCTATTGAGTACTGGTAATGCACCAGGTAGTCCCAGACAAACCGGACAGGTGTTTGCATTCGGTTCGTCACCAAAACGTGTCGCGCATCCACAAAAGATTTTGGAGTCAGTGCTTAACTGCGCGTGGATTTCCAACCCAATTACTGTTTCCCAATCATTCGTCATCTCAATTGCCATTACCTGCTTCTGTCTCTGCTACGGTCTAAGCCATCCCGGATACGCACCCGCGCGTCTTGCTTCATCCTCCAGATCGCGCCACTGCGCACCGAGCCCGGCACGGTACGAAAGCAACTGATCTAACTGGAGCACGAGAGTTTCCCGTTCAGACATGTAGTCATAAACTTGGAACGGCACGACGAGTCCTGTCGATGGCACGAAGGGAAATGGTCGAACATTTCCCCGGTTGATAAATGGAAAATGATTTACTGTGGGCCGACCGCGATGAAAAGATCCGCCGGCGGTCGGTCGCGCCTGAATCGGGGGTGCCGGACCAGGCATGCTATACAGAAGCGGACGAGGGACGCGTTGATTCTGATCGAAAGCTGATGCGATTGATCTAATACCAACTACCGGGAATACCGTGGCGATAGCGCCTGTGACGAACGCAGGTGGCAACTCGCTTAGCCTGCCTCGCAGAAACGAAATACGAGCATCGGTCGCGACGATCTCAGTACGTAATGCCGAAGCGCGAGTACGCCAGTAGGATTCGTTCTCTTGTTCGGAGGCTCTACTCGATTCGACTGCGGACACTAAGTCTCTTGCTCTGCTCTCTGCCAGGGGAGGAAGACCTAGTTCTTTTCTGCGAGCTTCGTAGGCTCTCTCACTTTGCTCTCGAGTCTTCCTGAATCTCTCCAGATCCAGATTAGTAATAGATTTGGCATTGCCGCGAGGTGCAGTTATGACAGTGACTACACGCATTCGCTCGGATCGTCGAAGCAAACTTCCCGCCGACTCGTTGTTGAGATGTTCCGTAGCACGGACATCAATGCCTGCTAACTGGAGGGTAATCTGAATTCCTGGCGCCGCTTCATAGGTTAGAACTTGCGCAGAAACCTCAAATGCGTTAGGGATCACTATGCGCCGGCCGTCCCGCATGACGAGGGTATAGGCGGAGGCGCTTGAGCTAAGCAGTAGCGAAACGGATAGCGAACACAGCCACTGAACTACAATCTTTTTACTCATATTGCGCCCCCCGGATGATTAAAAGCTTTCGTTTAGATAGCCCAGTATAACACTCGCTGCGGAAGCGATTCGAACCGACCCGCGGTAATACGCGGAAAGCTGCCTCCGGTCCCGCAAAAACTCTTTGCAACCGCGCAGACTCTTTGATATACATTCGCCGCATTACAACAATGTAGCAGTCAGGAATGCGGACGCACAGGTGACCTCGTTGCAGCGGACGCTCGGTTCTTTAACCTTTCACAGAGGAGCTAAAGACAATCATGGCAAAGACTGTTTGTAAGATTTTAGGGGTCGTTTTTCTAATTGTGGGCATCTGTGGGTTCATTAAGGCCGACCTGCTGGGCGCTCATTTGAATCCACCGCACAACGTGGTGCACATCGTGTCCGGAATACTTGCTCTTTACTTCGGTTTTGCAGGCTCTCTGTCAGGCGCGAAGGCTTTTTCTCTGGTCTTCGGCATCGTCTACCTGGCCCTCGGTATTCTCGGCATGGCAATGGGAACCGGTCCAGATCACATGTGGCTAGTCGGACCTCTACATTTCGGGCAGGTCGATCATGGCCTCCATATCCTTCTTGGAGTGATCTTTCTTGCTGGCGGGCTTTTTACCAAAAACCCCTAGCATTTCGTCTTCAGGTTGCAAGGTGGGAGTTCGAGTAAGCTGACGCAATTGCGCCCACGGGCTCTTAACTTTGCAACCTGAACCATCCTCAAAACCGTAACGTCAAACCTCCGCGCCCAACTCTTCGCGGGGCAAGAAAACCATTCTCGAAATACTTCTGGCCCAGCAGATTATCTACCCCACCAAATATTGTTGTCGTAAACCGGTCGGACCGTTGCAGTTCGTAGCTCGCGTACAGATCGATTTTGGTATAACCAGCAAACCGCAATTCAGCCATGCGAAAGGGAAAATTATTTTCGAACACCGGCGCCAAATAACTTCCGGTGCGGTTCAAATCCAGAGTGAGAAGTAGCCGCTTCAGGCGTTGAGTAAAGGTCACACCGAACTGATGCTTCGGAATTACGTACTCGGGTCGTGATCCCTGACCGGGTACGTCCCGATCGCTATCAGTAAACGTGTACGCACCGTGAAGATTCGCTCCTCGCCAGGGAGCGGTCTCTACTGAGCTCTCCACTCCCCGCGCATGACCACCCGCTTGGTTCACAAACCCGCTGAAACGACCGAGGTCCAAAGGGTCCACGGTAAATCCGGTGAAGGTTATGAGGCGTTGCAAGTGAGTATAGAAATAAGTCAGGCCCATTCGGACTCGCCCGTTGACCAGATCTTGATCGATCCCGCTATCGGCGCTGATTGACTGTTCGGCTCTCAGGGTTGGGTCGCCAAACCGGATGATGCCGGCGCTGCCAAAGTTTCCCTCCCCAAATCGCTCAAACAAAGACGGTGCGCGAAAACCATTCCCAATGTGGGCCCGAACCTTCGTGCCGCTAGCACGAAAGAAGTACGCTACAGCGCCATCAGCGGTGACAGAACTCTTTGTGTCTGTCGATTGCAGATCACCTGGTCGATCGGCGCCTCGCAATCGGTAAGCCTGACCACGTACAGCTGCCGACATTTGCAAACGACCATCAAACAGCGAAACCTGATCCTGGCCAAAGATGGCGAACGTGCGCTGCCGGTCTGTTGTATCGTTGAATGCACTGAACGAAGGATCCGAGTGTTGAAACAAAGATTCCCTTTCGTACTCAACCCCGATTGTTGCCGTGTTCCAGTCTGCGAGCCGCAAGGTAGTGCGTGCATCGATTGTGTCAGTTGTTCCACGATTCAGATTCATGAATTCGAAGTCGCCAAAAGGAACAAAGGAAATAAATCGAGGATCGACGGCTGGTCCATTGTAGTTGGATCTTTTTGTAGCTACTCGCTGATAAGCAATCGTATAAGAAATTCGATCAGACAAAACGTGGGTGAATCTGCCGGAGCCGACCAGCAAACGATTGCGTCGACCCTGATCGGGATTGTTGAAGTCAGGTTCAAAATTGACTGACGAAACCGCTTTTGGAAATTGTTCAGCAGCGTTGAAGGCGGTGGCAAGTGCAAAAGGACTGTCGTTGATTCGAGCATTGGCGATTGTTCCGTAAAACGTAGAACCAATCGTTATCGAATGCGATGGAGCTATAACGAGTCTTCCACTAAAACCTGAATTGCCGTATTGATCCTCGCCATCAATCCCCTTTCGCACGTCGAATCGACTTAACCCAAAGCTATAACCCAAACGCTCTCCCCCACCTGAACCTTCAACAAATTCGCGAAACATCGCCAAACTACCGCCCTCACCACCGAGCCCGAGATGAAATGGACCTCCACCAGTTACCGGGATGATATTAATTACTCCACCAATTGCATTGGTGCCGTAGATGGACGATCCAGAGCCACGCAGTACTTCAACCTTCTCGACGTCTGCTGGTACCAGGTCTGCCAACAAAGACACTGCTGAGCCATTGATGTCAGATGCATCACGTACGCGAAGCCCATCTAACAATAGCGCGGTATCAAAATTTCGCTGACCGCGAAGACGCACGCTAGTCAGTGCACCGAATGAGCCTTGTTGCTGAAGTCGCACTCCCGGGATATCACGCAATGCCTCTGGCAGCGAGATCTCATGGCGCGCTTCAATCTCTTGTGAATCCACTGTACTAACTGTCTTCGACACCTCTTCCGCACGTTGCGCGGTTCCGGTCGCAGTAACAGTTACGGATGCATCGATACTTGACAGTCTCAGTTCCACCTTTATGCTTTTAGCTTCTCCCGATTTGGGTTCGATCTGGTCTGAAGAGTAAACAGCAAACCCGGTAGAAACGACCTGAAGAAGATATCGTGCGGGCGGGATATTCGGAAAAGTGAACGAGCCAGTTTCGTCTGTGATCGCGACAAATGTAGGACCGCTACGCCCAATTAGTTCAACTCTTGCACCCAGTACCCTGCGGCCCTGCTCGTCGCTTACGGTACCGGCAATTGAAGCCTTCTGTTGAGCAACAATAGGTAGAGAAAATAGGAGGAGAAGGAACGTTGCACGCGCGATATTGCGCAGACCAATTTGAAATTTTGTCATGTAGCTACTCCTGCCCGACGCAGTGCGAGCTGTTAAGAGCAGTACTCAGGTTTCCTGACTCGCAGTTATGATCAGTTCAGATCATCTCTGCTCCTGCCTTCCCGGAATTCCAGTGGCATTGACGGAGCGGCTTAACTGCATACAGTTGCGCGGGCAGTGGCGGCATCTCACCGCCTTCCCTGTTGCCCTGCTCGGTGTTCAAGGTTGCCGGTGTCTTGCGTGCACCGGCGTGATACGTGGAGCACCACTTATAGGATGGGTGTCCACTAAAACTTTTACATCGAAGACCTGAGCCAGCAGTTCTGGCCTCAAGACTTTTTCAGGTTCTCCGGAATCGACGGTCTTGCCTCCTTTCATCAACAAAACGCGATCTGCAAATTCGGCAGCCAAATTGATGTCATGAGTCACGATTAAAGCTGCAGTGCGGTTTTCGTCGCAGCGCCGTCTTACGAGCGTGATTAGCGCCGCTTGGTGCGCCAGATCCAGGTTAGCAGTTGGTTCATCGAGCAGTAGGACCGGTGCCTCGGTAGTCAACGCGCGCGCCAGCAATGCCCGCTGACGCTCACCACCCGAAATTTCATTCATCGATCGATCGACAAAGTCCGTCAACTCGGTTTCGATTAAGACGCTGTTTGCCACCTCCAGGTCGCGCTCGGTCTCCCACGCTGCGTGCGTGGTCCAGGGAAAGCGGCCGCCGAGAACGAACTCCAGAACTGAGACAGGAAAACGAAGGTCACCTTCCTGCGCAACTACCGCAATTCGTCTCGCAACAGCCCTGCGGGAAAGTGAGGTGACGGGAACGTTGTCTAGCAAAACCTCGCCTCCGGCGGGTTGAAAACGACCATTCAGGGCCTTCAATAAAGTTGATTTACCTGCTCCATTGGGTCCTATCACTGCCGTTATCTCACCCGGTGCGAGACCGATACTGCAGTGCGCAAGCGCTACTCGGTGGTCATAGTTAACCGTGAGATCTCGCGCAACCAGCATCAATAGGCCCGCCTCAACAGGTAAATAAATAACGGCGCGCCTATCAAAGCTGTAATTGCTCCGACCGGTAATTCTCTCGGCGCAATGATCGTTCGTGCTAACGTATCGGCTACCACCACAAATAACGCTCCGCCAAGTGCCGCGGCGGGGATACTTACGCGGTTATCACTTCCGAAAGTAAGGCGTGCCAAATGTGGGACCACTAACCCGACATAACCCACCGAGCCACTTGCAGCAACAGAGCTACCCACCAGAAGACTGGCGCATGCAAACACAATTATCCTCACACGCTTGACCTCCACTCCAAGATCAAACGCGTCACGTTCGCCCAGCATCAGTAAATTCAAGGAGCGTGCATTTACAGTCAACAACACCGCACCAACAATTGCGATCGCAATTGAAAACGGCAGCAGAGCGCTACTGGCGCCTGAAAGATCTCCAAGCAACCAGAACGTGAAAGATCGAATTCGGGTCACATCCATGAGGGTAGTGACGAAAACGATAACTGAAGAAAGAAACGTCGTGACAATGACGCCCGCCAAAATCAAGCGTTCCGGTGTTGCGCCGGCTCGGCCGCGCGCCAACTGGTAAACAACGAGTGTCGCTACAAGAGCTCCGCCGAAAGCAAGCACGGGTCGACTCCATTCATGGTTACCAAAGAGCACCAGAGCTAACATAGTACCCACGGCCGCGCCATTAGATATTCCGAGCAGGTAGGGTTCAGCCAAAGGATTTCTCAGCAACGATTGATAACCTGCTCCTGCAGTGGCAAGCGAACAGCCAACCGCGGCGGCGAGCAAAAGCCGTGGCATGCGAATCTGCCAAAGGATGTCAAATTGATCCTGAGTTAACCCACATGCGCGCTTTCCAACAGAGAGGACGGCGCAGAGCGAACCACTTACCGGAAGCGATTCGCTTCCTACGAGAGCCAGAGTTACTACGGCGACGAACAGCGCGGCCGTCAGGCCAGCACATACGAATACAGTGTGACGAAGTGTTATCCGGCGGCCGGACGGCATTACTTTTCGATTTGAGATCATTTTCCGATTGCGTTAGGGTGAAGCGCCCGTGCCAGTTCCTCGAGCCCGTTCACAGCGCGTGGTCCAGGCCGCACGAGGTGGTCATCATTAATCTTGTAAACTCTTCCGTTCGTCACAGCCGGCGATCCCGTGAGCGCTGCGGCCACAGTTGAGTTTGCCTCGCCCATCGAACCTCCAGTTGGCAAGATGATGGCGTCAGGTCTTGCTGCCATAGCAGACTCAGCGCTGTACCTCGGCCAGGCTCCGGGAACATCAATAGTTACTGAGATAGCTCCAGCGCGCTTGATCAAGTCGGTCACAAACGCATCGTGCCCCGCCGTATAAAGTGGTTCGGCAGAGAGCTGGTAGAAAACTCGAATAGGCAATTGTGACTTTACTGCTCTCTCGACATTCGCGGTGCGCTCCCTCAGTTGTTTGACTACCGACTTTGCTTGATCAGATCGGCCCAGAATCTCGCCGAGTTGTTCGATCGATCGAAATACTCCTTCGAGATCACGTGGGTCAGTGACGTAAACCGAAATGTTGTGAGCTTCAAGTTGCCCTGTAAACGCCTCAAGCTGTGACGCTGTCGAGACCAGAACTATCTGGGGACGGAGAGCAATTATTCGCTCGAGGCTAGGGTGAAGAGTATCGCCGATTTTTTCGACAGACTTCGCTGCCGCGGGATAGTCGCAATACGTGGTATCTCCAACGAGCTGGTCTCCTGCTCCGACTGCATAAACAATTTCCGTAAGGTTTGGAGCAAGAGAAACGATCCGGTCGATACGTGCCGGCAACGAAACGCGTCGACCTGACTCGTCCACTACTTCGCGATTTTTGGTAAGGCTGGAGGAGGGAGACCGATTGCAGCCGTAAGTTGCCACGGCGAGCAACACGAGAGTCGCTGCCACGAATCGATATCGGTCGGTATGAAGATGTCGTAATAACATAGAGTCCCGCCAACTCCAGCTTTCGCAAAGGAAAGGAGGCTTCAGCGGGACTACAAAAACCCGAGCGCCCCGAACACCTTTGCGCGAGCGTTCGAAGAGGCTGCATAGCGTCTTGGGCAGGTCTCCTGGCTTTAAGAACAGAAGTATTCTGTGCTTATCACAGTGGCGCGACCGCGCGGGATTCTCACCCGCTTCCCTATTCTCCCCGATCCATCGGGGCACCCTGACGCTCATGATTGCAAAGAGCAGTTATTCCGAAACGTGCGCACACTAGCACGCGATAGGAAGAGTGTCAAACTTTGACCTCTTTGCCTCATCGCATAGACAACCGTTAAGATGCGTGAAATCTCAACACGAGGATGGGGCGCCTGATGATTAAAACAATCGAATGGACCAAGGATGGAATTCGCATGCTGGACCAGCGATTGCTTCCTACAGAAGAAACCTACCTGATGTTGAGATCTTATGACGAAGTCGCGGAGGCAATAAAAAAGATGGTGGTGCGCGGCGCCCCCGCGATTGGCGTTTCAGCAGCAATGGGAATAGCGCTCGGAGCGAGTCAATCGGTGGGAACATCCGTAGCGGATCTCGAGGATGATTTTACTTACATCTGCGACGTGATGAGCAAGACCCGTCCCACCGCAGTAAATCTCTTCTGGGCAATTAACCGGATGCGCCGCGCGTTCGAACGAGACAAAGCTGGGATAAGCGATGTTGAAGAACTGAAAAAAAAACTGGTTGGTGAGGCTCAGGCAATTTTTGACGAAGACATTGCCGCCAATCGAGCTATTGGCAAATTCGGCGCTGAACTGATATCCGACGGTGCAACCGTGCTAACGCATTGCAATGCCGGCGCGCTCGCAACAGCGGGCGATTACGGAACCGCGTTGGGAGTAATCCGGGGGGCACGCGATGCCGGAAAGCGAGTGGCGGTTATCGCCGATGAGACGCGACCTTTTCTACAGGGGTTAAGACTGACGGCGTGGGAACTCGCAAAAGATGACATTCCGGTAACGGTGATTACCGACAATATGTCTGGTCACTTAATGAAGAGCGGCAAAATCGACGCAGTTGTTGTTGGCGCCGACCGGATAGCCGCAAACGGTGACACAGCCAATAAGATCGGTACATACATGGTCGCTGTTCTGGCCAAAGAGCACAACATTCCGTTTTACGTTGCAGCTCCAGTTACGACGCTCGATCTATCACTGCAGTCAGGGGAACAAATTCCAATTGAAGAACGTGAAACTACCGAAGTGACTCACATACGTGGTCATCAGCTAGCCCCGGCAGGAGTAGCCGTGGAGAATCCGGCTTTCGATGTCACTCCGAACAGCTTGATTACAGCGATAATTACCAATCGTGGTATAGCACGGCCGCCTTTTAAGGAGTCGCTGAATAAACTCGCGAAAGGTTAATGTCTTTCCGTAGCAAAGCGACTTGTCTCCCACCACTCTATTGTTTTCTGCAGTCCCTCGCGAAGACCTACTTGAGGTTCGTAGCCGAGAAGTTCGCGAGCTTGTGCGATCTGGGCGAGACTGTGGCGCACATCGCCCACTCTCGGTGGCTGGTATTTGGCGGTGACTTCATGTTTTCCGGTCAGCTGCTTCAGTTCGTCAAGTAACTGATTGAGGGTAACGCGTTGGCCGTTTGCGATATTGATGACGCGACCAACGCCGTTCGTACTATTTGCTGCTTTCAAATTGGCGTTCACGACATTATCAATGTAAGTGAAATCGCGCGACTGCTCCCCATCTCCGTAGATCAGTGGCGTTTCATCGGATAGCAAACAACTAATGAAACGAGACACAACGCCGGAGTACTGGGAACCTGGATCCTGGCGGGGTCCAAATACGTTGAAGTAGCGAAGCGAGATTGTCTCGAGACTGTAGACCCGGGAAAACACTTGACAATAGTATTCGCCAACAAGTTTTGCGACTGCATACGGTGAAAGTGGGTCGGGCAGCATGTCTTCGGATTTCGGCAGCTTCGGTTGATCGCCGTATGCCGAACTGGACGCAGCATAGATTAATCGACGCACCTTCCTATCCCGAGCTGCTAACAACAACGCGAACGTTCCATCCACCGACGCGACATGAGACTGTCGTGGGTGTTCCACCGATCGAGGCACCGAAGGTATCGCCGCTTCGTGAAAAACTATTTCGACGTCCTCAAGTACCTTTGTCAGCACTTGCTCATCCGCAACACTGCCTTTAACAAAATCGATGTCGCCGCTGATTTCATCGATGTTTTCGCGGTGTCCGGTTGAGAGATCGTCGAGGATTCGGACCCGACCGCCATTCCTGGACACTGCAGCCGCAATATGCGAACCGATGAACCCAGCGCCGCCCGTTACTAGTACTATTCCCGACAGACTCATTTGAATTGTGTTGAGACAGATGAATGTAAAGAGATCAGCGGCCTACTCCCACGTATTCAAAGCCAAGTTCACGCATGTCGTGAGGATCGTAGATATTCCTCAAGTCTGCCACACGTGGAGTTTTCATCAGGTCACGAATACGAGCAAGATCGAGCGCCCGAAACTGGTTCCATTCTGTTACAAACACGAGCACATCGGCGTCTTTTACCGCTGCGTATTCATCATCCACATAATCGATATGTGGCAACAGCTTCATCGCCTCATCTTTCGCTACCGGATCGTAAGCACGTATTGTTGCTCCATAAGAAATAAGTTTACGAATGATCTCAACTGACGGGGCCTCGCGCATGTCGTTGGTTTCTGGTTTAAATGCAAGTCCCAACACCGCCACGTTCTTCCCCTTCAGATTCCCAACAAGCTTTTGGATCTTTGCGATCATTTGCTGGCGTTGACGCTCGTTCACTTCTATGACGGCGTCCACGATAATTGAATTGCAGTCAAATTGTCTGGCTACGGAAGCAAGAGCTCGCGTGTCCTTTGGAAAGCAGGAGCCACCAAAGCCTGGGCCAGGATGCAGGAACTTACTGCCGATGCGCTTATCCATGCCAATAGCGCGGGCGACGTCGTGAACATCGCAGCCGATGCTGTCGCAAAGATTGGCGATTTCGTTGATGAATGAAACCTTAGTAGCCAGAAACGCGTTGGCAGCGTATTTCGCTAACTCGGCGGCCTCAAGTGAGGTAATCACAAACGGCGCTTCGATCAGGTAAAGAGGGCGGTACAGGTCCTTCATTATCGCAATAGCCTCTTCATCGCGACTCCCGATTACCACGCGGTCGGGCCGCATGAAATCGTTTATAGCTGCTCCCTCGCGAAGGAACTCAGGGTTCGAGACGACACCGAAGTTTGCGCGTGTCTTCTGTCGTTCAGAAATTAGCGTCCGGAGGTGCTCGCCTGTACCGATGGGAACTGTAGATTTTGTAACGATCACTTTATAGCCGTTCATGTGCTCGGCGATCGAGCATGCAGCGGCTTCGACAAAGCTTAAGTCTGGTGACCCATCCTCTTTTGGAGGCGTTCCGACCGCAAGAAAAATGATGAGAGCTTGCTCAACTGCCTGACAAACATCGGTAGTAAATCGCAGGCGACCGGCTTGCGCATTCTTTGAGACAAGCTGTTCAAGTCCGGGTTCGTAAATCGGCATAACGCCGTTTTTCAAACGCTCGATTTTGTCGCTATCTACATCCACGCATGTAACGTCGACGCCGAACTCCGCGAAGCATGCGCCGGTGACAAGACCAACGTAGCCCGTACCAATGACAGCAATATGCATTGACCAACCCAGGTATGAAAGGCTTGAACAATCAAAACCTTGCGGGTCAAGCGCGACTCGTGGTCGCGTGACCCGCAAGGCTGACTTCAGATAACTGCAACACGGGAGTGCGGCAGTGTTTGGATTAACTCAACCGGAAGACTTACTTTGTCGGGCTGACGACCACAATGTTGCCGCCAAAGTTCAAGTCGTTGTTATGAGTCGCTGCAAAAATTACGGCTGCCACTGCACCGCCCGCGGCAAGTAACAGGGCTGCTAACGCACCACCGCTCAGTCCGGTGTCTGGACAATCGCCGCTTGGGCAGTCCTTATCAGCAGGCACACCCGGCGTTCCCGCAACTTCGCTTTCTCCCGCAGCAATCTGTTTCACTTTACCGTTTACATGAAATTCAGCGATGCCTGACAGGGTAGAAACAGACGTTCGTCCACGCGTGGCGTTCACGCTAAACGAGGTCGCCTGACTTCCGTCGACCGTCACCACGCTGTCTTTGGTTGTCAGATTCACTAACACACCTGCTACGGTTGAAAACTGCGCAGTGCCCGTCTCGAGCATCGCGCTAATACTGTTTTCGCTGAACGTAAGACGCAGGTTGCTATTCGGAGCAAGCTCTACGCGACCAACCTTACTGATGTTTACGGAGGCGCTGCTATGATCTGCGGTACTTAGTACGGATTCGGAAAAAATAGTGCCACCCGTGATGGCCTTCTGTCCGTTTACCGTTACCTCACCGTTGACTGATAGCTCGCCCGCTGCCTTAGCCCCCGGCGCCGCCAATACAACCATCGAGTAAACACTTACAACGGCTACCGCCACACAGGCCGCGATGGACTTGCGGCTCCAAGTTTTGCTAATCATTAACTTTCCTCCCGTATAGTGAAAAAAAGAATTTCTTAATTGCGTGCCGCGACGGCTAAACTACTTGTGAAGACGAGACGTTCTACTGATTTGCTGCTCGTACCATTTATCCTAAGGTCATGGGCCGCAAAGGCTTTAACGCAAGGCATTTATTACACTAATACATGCCCTGTGTCAACAATCATTTAGCCTCACTTTGCCACGAAATTGTGCTTTTTTGCTGGCCCAAAAACAGGCTGGCGCAATATTCTTCAGTGAATCAGCAGACATCCTGAGAACAGTCGCCATACGACCGAAGCACACCCCAATACATAAATGGACCTCATGGCCCGACCCGACGGGCACGAGTAAGGGTTTTGGCCTCATTTACCTGCACAGAGGGACCGGACGTCTTATTTGACTGGCTCTCCTTCTCTTTCAGATCAGCCTGTTCGTAAGGGTCGAGCCTTTCAAATATGTAAAAGACCTCGCCAGAACGCACGGTACCCAGGAAACGAAATGTGTTCCGTAACACCTGGCCGAGTTTCAAGGTTGATGGCTGGGGCGGCTGTTCGAAAAGGATACCAAACTCACGAGGGGCAACAGCCTCCAGCTCCGGCAAGTAGTCATTGTTCGATTCGCGGGCTAAGCGAATCGCCGTCTGGCGTAATGCTCTGATGCGGTTAGAATTGCGCCGGTAGTAAGTGGCGCTTATTTCGCGGCGGCTAACGCGGTCGTCAACTACCTCCTGCTCATTTTTAAGATAGCCGAGGTAAGCTCGCACTACCGGCCCAAATTCATCATCCGCTTGCCTGCCAGTTTGAACACCAAAGGCGCAGACCGTCAGGAGGTTGCAGACAATAAAACCGCACAGTACATTTGCCAGAGACTTTCTCATGAGTGTGAAGGCAACCGGCTGCTCGTTAGATTTTGACGATTCAGCGTGCATTCTAGCAACCGGCACAATTAACTAAATTGCACCTGCCTTTCAGCAATGTTACATTGATCTGTCGTTTCAGTTAAGTCTCTCATGTCTGATTCTCAGCACGGCAACATTAAAAAAAGAGTGGCTTTGGGCATCACTGGCGGCATCGCTGCATACAAAGCTGCCGAAGTGCTGCGAGGACTCCAACGCAGCAATTGCGATGTTCGGGTCGCAATGACAAAACGGGCCTGCGAGTTCATCACGCCACTAACCTTTCGGGCTCTTTCCGGCACACACGTCGTTGTGGACGACTACGCACCTGATAACCCTGATCCCATCGCTCATATCACATTTTCCCAGACAGTTGATTTGTTTCTCGTCGCACCGGCAACGGCGAATGTTCTCGCTAAATTCGCGAATGGAATCGCCGATGATTTTATCAGTTCAACCTATCTTGCCTGCACCGCGCCAATTCTGTTGGCGCCCGCAATGAATCCGACGATGTGGGCTCAGCCCTCGACACAGCGCAACATAAAGCAACTGCGTGCAGACGGCGTCACAATTCTCGATCCCGATGAGGGTGAGATGGCCTGTGGAACTTTCGGGCCAGGCCGATTGAGTGAGCCTGATCTCATTGTGAAGGCGGCGCTCGATCTGATGTCGAATCGAAAACCGTCGTTAGATTTAACTGGCGAACGTCTACTCATCACTGTTGGTGCAACGCGCGAAGATATAGACCCCGTTCGTTTCATTTCGAACCGATCGTCTGGCCGCATGGGTTTTGCACTCGCGGAAGCCGCGCGTCGTCGCGGCGCTGATGTTACCGTTGTCGCTGGCCTTACCACAGTTGAGCCTCCCGGTGGGGTTCGAATTATCAGGGCCGTTACGGCCGACGAGATGTCGCGCGTTGTTACTGGAGAAATTGCTAATGCTTCTGTATTCGTCGGAGCGGCTGCAGTTGCTGATTACAAACCCGTAACGCGCGCAGAGCAGAAGATTAAGAAATCAAATGGTGAGTTAACAATTCAGGTGGAAAGAACACCAGACATTCTTTCGCAAGCTGCATCGCGACGGAGCGAGGGAACGTTGATCGTCGGCTTCGCTGCAGAAACAGAATCCGTGATTGCAAACGCCCAAGCCAAGCTGCAAGCAAAAAAAATCGACGCCATCGTCGCAAATGATGTTACCCGCACTGATTCTGGATTTGATAGCACCACGAACTCGGTGACGATAATTCGCAAGAACCAATCGGATCCGGTTCAGTTGCCGGCAATGTCGAAGTTTGACGTCGCCAATAGGATTCTCGACGAAATCGTCAATATGCGCGCCGGTCGATAGTTCCATATGTCTTCACTTTCCGAAGAAATAGAGGCGATCGCCGAACAAACGAAACGTCAATTGCGGCACTTGCAGACTTTGGGTATTGAGAGTATCCGTCTGACCCGGAGCACGAAGACCCCAACAACATCGAAACAACAGCCGCAGGCAAGGATAGCGTCAGAGACAGTTTCACCGTCACCAATCACGATGCCTTCTGGAAGCGCTCCAGCGACTTTATTCGCGGAACTGAGGGCGCCGACACAGCAACTTGGCGTCTCTGATGAATCCTTCGAACAGATCTGGATGGATGTTGGCGATTGCACGCGCTGTCCACTCCACCGCGATCGGACGAATATTGTTCATTCCGAAGGGAACCGCAAAGCAAGGTTAATGTTCGTGGGTGAAGCTCCAGGCGCCGATGAAGATGATCAAGCTCGACCGTTTGTCGGACGCGCAGGCCAATTGTTGACAAAAATCATCGAGTCAATCGGATTCAAACGTGAGGAGGTCTTGATTGCAAACGTTAATCGCTGTCGCCCACCGGGTAACAGGCAGCCGACGCCTGAGGAAGTTTCAATGTGTAAGCCGTTTCTCCTGCGAGAGATCGCAATTGTCCAACCTGAAGTGATAGTTGTCTTGGGAAATACTGCGATGCGAAACTTGTTGGGACTCAAAGAAGGCATTACGAAAGTACGGGGAAAGTTTCAGGACTATAAAACCATAAGAGTCATGCCGACGTATCATCCGGCATTTCTCCTTCGTGACCCGTCGAAGAAAAGAGAAACGTGGGAGGATCTCAAAAAGGTGCGCGATTATTTGGAAAGCACTAAGAAAATTTCATAATCATCATTTCCGGTTTCGAAACGCAGCCTGTCTGCGCTACTTTCTCACCTGTGTTCGTCCCCATCAAAGCGTTGTCAAAATCTGAATCTAGTCAAAACGTGATTGCGGGACCCGCGCGCCCATACGCTGAGGTTGCGGTGCCAGTACACGTGTTTAAGACTTTTCTGTATCGCCTCACGCCGGAAATGTCTGACTGCGCAGTTGAGGGATGCAGGATTCTCGTCCCTTTGGGTCGAAACCTCGTGGTGGGATACATCGTGTCGCTTCACGCGACGTTACCAGCCGAATCAAAAATCGCTGAAGCCGACGTGAAAGAAGCAAGGGAACTCATCGACACTGTGCCGCTGTGCACGCCCGAGATTCTTCAAATCAGTAAGTGGGTGTCAGAATATTACGCATCACCATGGGGCGAAGCCATCAAGGCAGCGCTGCCGCCAGGCATCAGCCCCGCAGTGCACGAATTTGTGGCGTTAACGGAAGCGGGCAGAGACCTTCTGTCGGCGGGTATGAACACCGATTCAGGGTTAAAGCGCCAAATTCTCGAAGTGCTGACCAAACGAGGACAAATACGACGAGACGCACTGATTCATTTGACGACCCCTTCCCAGTTGTCAAATACGCTCCGCGAACTCTCTGAATCGGGTTTGATTAGCTGTCATAGAGCTCAGAGCACCTCATTTATTCGTCCGCGCGCGATCCGTTTCGCGCGCCTGAGAGAACAACAGCTGGACACTCCGTCACTTACGGCGAAGCAAAAGCGAGTAATTCAACAACTTGAAAATGTCGGATCTTTGTCGTTACGCGAGCTATGTCGCGAGACCTCGGCTGGTGCGTCAACTGTCGCATCACTCGAAAAGAAAGGCTTGCTTGAAATTTACATCCAGAACGTCAGACGCGATCCACTTGCGGCATCCCGAACTCAATCACAATTCAACTACACATTAACGTCAGCTCAGTCGTCGGTCCTCGAGCAAATTGAACAGCAGCTAACAACTCAAACGTTCGGATCGTTTCTGCTGCACGGCGTCACGGGTAGCGGTAAGACTGAAGTTTACATTCGCGCGATGCGTGCGACACTCGACCTCGGCCGCTCTGCGATGATGCTGGTGCCGGAAATCGCGCTTACGCCTGTCTTTTCGCAGCGCTTACGTTCTCATTTTGGCGACCAGGTCGCGATCTTTCACTCGTCTCTAAAAAGGGGCGAACGCTTCGACGAATGGACTAGGGTTAGAGACGGAGAAGCTCGAGTTGTGATTGGAACTCGCTCGGCTGTGTTTGCGCCTGTGAAAAATCTAGGGCTGATTGTCGTGGATGAGGAACATGAATCAACTTACAGGCAGCAAGACTCACCTTTTTACAACGGGCGTGATACGGCGATTATGCGCGCACGCAATGAAGCAGCGACAGTCGTTCTCGGCTCTGCTACACCGTCACTCGAATCGTTTCATAATGCACGCACAGGAAAATACGTTTACTTGAACCTGCCTGAACGGATTGGCGCTAGACCGATGGCTGCTGCGACGATCATTGACATGCGTTCAGTTTTCGCCAGAAATGGAAAAACACGTGTGTTTTCTGAGGAATTACTGACCGCAATCCACGAAACTCATGCTCGCGGCGAGCAGTCGATCATCCTTTTGAATCGACGGGGTTACTCGAGTTACGTGCTTTGCCGCTCGTGTGGAGAAACGGTCCAATGTCCTAATTGCGATGTGACTCTGACATATCATCGAGCCGAACGGGTGATGCTCTGTCACTATTGCAACTACCATCAACCGGTTCCAGCAGTGTGTCCATCCTGCCGAAAGAAATACATTTATTACGTCGGCGAGGGCACGGA
Source organism: Pyrinomonadaceae bacterium (assembly GCA_046262775.1). Taxonomy (GTDB): domain Bacteria; phylum Acidobacteriota; class Blastocatellia; order Pyrinomonadales; family Pyrinomonadaceae; genus PSRF01. The sequence goes on from JBHEMC010000013.1 coordinate 24,704, forward strand.
ACAACTGGAAGAGATCCTGAAGGAGTCGTTTCCGGCGTTGCGCATAGCGCGTGTCGATCGCGATTCGGCAGCTCGGCGACGATTCGAAACCACGCTGACGGAATTTAGTGAAGGCCATATCGACATGCTCGTAGGAACTCAGATGCTTGCGAAGGGCCATGACTTCCCAAACGTGACCCTTGTGGGGGTTGTGTCTGTCGACGCGGGATTGGCATTGCCTGATTTTCGATCGGCCGAACGAACGTTCCAATTGATAACACAGGTTGCTGGTCGAGCAGGTCGAGGTGACCGACGCGGACAAGTATTGATCCAAACCTATCATCCATTTCATTACGCTTTCCGACACGCAGCTGCGCAAGACTACGACGGTTTCTATAATGAAGAAGTGCGGTACCGACAGAATCATTCCTATCCACCGTTTGTCGCACTGGCAACACTCTTGGTGCACGGTCGTGAACTGGATCGCGTACGCAATCAGGCGCTGGAGTTGAGAAAGGAGTTAGACGCAGCGAACAAGGACCGGTCGGTTCGTGTGCTTGGTCCGGCACCTGCACCATTGGCCCGGCTCAAAGGCGAGCATCGCTTTCAGTTACTGTTAAAATCCAAAAATCGACGTCAGCTTCGCAGCCTCGCCGATACGGCATTGCAGTCAATGGTGAGTCGAGGAGTCAACCTACGATCAATTAACCTGGAGATCGATCCCATATCGATTATGTAGTTCGCTACAGTCATACCACTCGAAAGTTGAAAAACAAATCTTTATACATAGACCACGCTGCTGACGGAAGTTGGTCTACCTCGCTTGTGGTCATTTTGTTTGTGCTCAATCTGCGGCCAACAGTCCGTGGCGCATCCTGGTTTCCTTGCGCTAAACTCCGCCCATGAAACTCGCCCAACTCGCCGCATTAACAGGCGCTACACTTGAGAATGCTAATGGCAATCTGGAAATTCGAGGTGCTGCAGGTCTCGACGAAGCAAATGAAGGCGACGTCACGTTCCTCGCCAACCCGCGATATACCCCGCTTGTCGCTACTACGAAGGCTTCCGCAATCTACCTCGGGGTTGAGGCAGTAGCAGAGCGTCAGATTGCAGTGCTTCGTACAAAAGATCCTTACCTTGCTTATACCCGCGCTCTGCGTCTTTTTTATCCCGAACCACAAATTGACCCGTTTATTCACCCATCGGCTGTGATCGACGCCACTGCGCGGATTGCCGACCGTGTCGCAATTGGTGCACATGCTTTCATCGGACGCGATGTACAAATTGCGGAAGGGGTTTTCATTCACCCCAATGCGACGATTTACGAACAGGTTACTATCGGAAGAGGATCAGTTATTCATTCGGGTGTAGCAATTCGAGAGCGGACAGTCATTGGCGAACGCGTCACAATCCACAACAATGCGGTAATCGGTTGTGATGGTTTTGGCTACGCGAAAGATGAACGGCAACGTTGGCTCAAGATCCCGCAGGCGGGTCGCGTCGTAATTGAAGATGACGTGGAGATTGGCGCGGGCACAACAATCGATCGCGCCTCAGTTGGCGAGAGTCGGATTGGACGAGGTTCGAAGATCGATAATCTTGTTCAGATTGGACATTCATGTACCGTCGGTGACGACACGTTACTTTGTGCGCAGGTTGGTCTTGCAGGAAGTTCGCACATAGGGAACCGCGTGATCCTGGCCGGACAGGCAGGTGTCGCCGGTCATTTGCGGATCGGGGATGATGTCGTGTTGACTGCAAAAAGCGCAACGAGCCACGACATTCCCGCAGGCAAAGTTATCTCAGGCATTCCCGCATTTGATAACAAAGATTGGTTGCGTTCGACAGCGGCGTTTCGCCGGCTCGGTGAAATGCACAGAACAATTCGAGATCTGGAAAAGCGAGTGAAGGAGTTGCAGGAGGAAAAAAGGAACAGCTCCAGCAGTTGATTGATCAGGTGATTGCCCCACCATCTACAATCACGATTTCACCATTCATGAAACTGTTGCGGTCGCTCACCATGAACGCGGCATATTCCGCTAGTTCTTCCGGCCGACCCAAACGCCCCGCAGAAGCCCAGAAGTCATGCATCTGCAGTAACCGATCCGGAAGTGCCTGCGCGAGATCGGTATTGAAGATACCGGCTGCTATTGCATTAACCTTTACGCCGAAAGTTCCAGCCTCTCGTGAGAGACACTTTGTAAAGCCGATCATCGCCGCTTTTGATGTTGCGTAATGGACTGCTGTGGGGAGTGCGCGCATAGCTCCAATGGAAGTGATGTTGAGGATGCTTCCCTTTCGTTGTCGGATCATTTGTTTGTAAATTGGTTTCGTAACTGCGAATAGACTGTCGACGTTGGTGTGAATCACTTCATCCCATGCGCGGTCTGTGGTAGTGGCAAAATTGTCACCACGATTGATCGCTGCGTTGTTAACAAGGATGTCGATGCCGCCCCATTTCTCTACTAACTCGCGAGTGACACGTTTCATTCCCAGCCTATCGGTTACTGAGATCTTCACGTTGAATGCGCGACGGCCAAAGGCCTCGATCTTCTTACCCATTTCGGCCGCCAGATCATCACGCGATCCGTAATTAAAAGCCACGTCGGCGCCTTCCCGCGCAAATATTTCACATATCGCCGCGCCTATTCCGCGCGTACCGCCTGTGACGAACGCACGTTTTCCTTCAAGCAGCAGACTCACCAGCTATTTGCTCCTAACAATTGATCCCGGCGCGGCCGTCGACGTCCACCAATTCGTAAGGTGCGGGCGTGAAGGCCTTCACTGGAACTCCGCGCAGGTCTTCAAGCGGCCTCCGATTTTCAGAACTTGCAACCTGACTTGCGTCGCGGACGCACGGACTTAACCAAATTCGGACTTTCTCAGTAAAATGCGGGGAATTCGATTCTTTGCCGGAAGATTAAACCGTGAAAAGGGCGGCCCAGTCAACAAACTGCTCAGGCAGAAGCTGCCTCTCGAATGACAGGGCTTTCAGATTGCGGGATTAATGCTGCGATTTCTTCAACAATGAATCGGGTAGCATTTGGAATTGCCAAACCGACAGTAGCGGCTCTCATGCGCGAATAGTGCGTGTCGTCCTCTAACATTCGTCGAACGACCGGGACTACGTCTGCTGATCGTTTCAATAAGATCCCGGCGCCTCGATTCGCAATTAGACTGGCGGCTCCTGCTTCCTGCGGCATTGGATCATTTATGACGTCGGCGATAATAGGTACACGGCAGGCAAGTGCTTCGAAAGTTGTCAGTCCACCAAGTTTGGAGATCATGACGTTTGCAGCGCTCATCAACTGTTCAATCTCGTCAGAATAGCCAATTACCTTAATTGGGAAAGAAGCCTCCAGAGCAAGTGACTCGGCAGCGCGACGCAACTCTTCATTCCTGCCCGCCAAAAAGATTGCCTGCACGTCCAGCTCGCCACGAATCAATTCACGAAAAATTTGAGGTATGTTCCCGCCACCAATCCAGCCCGCATTAACGAACACGGTGAATTTTTCGGGAGCCAGTCCGAGTGCCTTGCGTGCGGCCTGCGCCGCCTCTTCACCTGGATATACGAACTTCGGGTGCACTGGCATTCCGGAGATCTTAATCCGCTGCGGGTTAACCCCATAATCGATCAACTGCTGTCGCGCTTCTTCGCTCGCCACCAGATACAATGTCACCTCATCGCAGGCCCAACCTTTCCAAAACCCGTAACACGGATCCGTCACTACCGAGACGAGAGGTACTCGATCTGCGAGCTTCAATTCTCTTAATACTCTGGCAAAGATGTGCTGCGTCAGTGGATGAACACTGACAACGATATGAGGGCACCAGCGCTCGAAAAGATCAGCGACGTAGCCGATACATCGCTTATGAAAGAACTCCCTGGTTTCAGGCCGAATAAGATTCATGCACCAGTAAAAATACTTCATCCAATGCTGCCGGTTTCGGAGAATCCAGTTGTACAACCGAACGAGCCGCGCAGTCAGGTGATGTGATTCCTCAACTGCTTTGACCACGCGCACGGTGTACGACTCACCTTCAAAAAACTTCTGCACGCCCGCCACGATTGCTGCGGCCGCAGAACGGTGACCTCCACCTGTATCCGACGAGATGATTAGAATTTTGGGAATCCGCGTCGACGACATGTTTAGTTGCGGCGGCATTCTTAATAATTGGTTAGCGGCAGTCCCCCGCCTTCCACCTGAGACTCGGAGTCGCCAATTGCTTTACGCGCCTTCTTCATCTCTCTCTCCAGCTTCTTGATCTGGATCAAATGGCGCGGATTGAATGGCAGAGAGGGGTAATAACTATTCGATTCATGTGTGCAGAAGCAGCCATCGGCGGCCTTTTTACGACGCTCTTGCATGGCGGGCGATAGCCACAGCTTTTGAAAGTTCCAATCGAAATCACGCAGGTTCGCGATCGGCGCGAGGTTTTCACACGAGGAGACAGTGCCCTCGTCGTAAACCACGCCACCGGCAGTTCCGGCGTAACACTTCATCTGTGCCGCGCCAGTTTCCTGGGTCTTCGCGATCAGGCCATGCATATAAATGTCGATTGCCGCCTTAAAGAAGCCGGCTTTTCCGCCGTAGTTGTTCTTTATGGTCGCGTGGCGAGAGTCGCTGTCGATCATCTGGGCCAGGTTTGCATAACGTGACCGATCGATCTCGAGTTCCTTAGGATCTGCTGAAGGCGGCCGGATGTAATTGAAATTGACCTTGTCAGGCTTTAAGTCATATTTCAGAAAATCGTACCACTCGAAGATTGTGTCCTGATTGGAGTTCATGAAACACGTGCAAGTTTGGATGTCCAAACGCGGGTAATTTGCCTTGATAGCTTGCAGTTGGCGTGCGGTGTCGATTGCAATGTCCCATGAACCAGGTTTCTGGCGAATCTTCTCGTGCTGGCTTTTCAACCCGTCAATTCCGAGTGCGACGGTGACGTTGAGGTTGGGACACTCCACAAGGATTTTCGTCACGTCAGGAAAGATTCGTTTCTGAATCTGCCCGTTTGACATGATGTAGATGGACTCAAGCTTGTTATTGCGATAGAAGGCATTGGCGATCTCAGGCAAATCTTTTCGTGTGAACGGTTCACCGCCCGCCAGTATCAGAACACCAAGGTTGCCGCCCAGAGTCTCGGATATGCGTTCAATCTCGTGAGTTTTCATTTGTAACTTCTTACGAGGTCTATCATCCAGTTCCTCGGTGAAGAAGCAATGTGTGCATCGCATGTCGCACACAGACGTCACGAGAATATTCAATAGCACTGGCGAAAATGGCTGACCAATAGCAAGCTTGGCGTAGCGCTTGAGTAGCTCTCGGGTGGTGTAATCCATCTAAAACCTCGACTTCCATTTGCACGACGTAAAACACGCGCATCTAACTGATAAGCTATTTATTATTGCATGTCAACGCAAGTGTTTTGGACTGCGCCGGCAAAGGGAAGTGACGATGGAGCTTTGGTAGATCCAAAATTGCGGTTGAGGAATTCAGCAAGTTAAGCGGCGCTTCCGCGAGACTTGGGAGTGTGCCGGAGCTGAGCGACGACGGAGCCTGGACTCCAGGATATATAAAGGGACAGCAATATAAAGCCGGTGTACCCCTGCGCGCCTAAACTACGCTGGGCGTTCGCCGCGAGTCTGGATTCCGAGCGCCCGCATTCGCCGATAGAGGTGACTGCGATCGACGCCCATCAACTCCGCCGCTTTCGAGACATTGCCCTCTGCTTCTTCAAGTTTCCGCTGAATAAACTCACGGTGGTAGGCTTCAGTAGCTTCCTTAAAAGATGGGAATCTGAACGATGCTGCTGGTGGTTCTTCCTTGCCATGTGGCGGCATGTCGTTGGCACTTACTTTGACCCCCGGATACATGATCACTACACGTTCGATCGTGTTCTTCAGTTCGCGAACATTTCCTGGCCACGAGTAAGCTTGTAATTCCTCGATTGCTTCCGTTAAGAATTCTTTCTCCCATTTTCCATAGGCGCGCGAAAAATGTTTATTAAAATAATTCACCAGCGCTGGAATGTCTTCGGGTCGTTCGCGTAAAGGCGGAAGTTCGAATGGAATCACATTCAGGCGGTAAAAGAGGTCAGCGCGGAAGTTTCCCTGTTCAATTTCTTCGTGTAGACGTTTGTTGCTTGCAGCCAGCACCCGGACATCAACATTGATTGATGTACCACTGCCGACCGGCTCAAACCGTTGCTCCTCCAACACACGAAGCACCTTGGCCTGCACCTTGGCACTCATGTCCCCCACTTCATCGAGAAAGATTGTTGCGCCATCTGCGAGTTCGAACTTGCCTTTCTTCGCAGTCGTCGCTCCGGTGAAAGCTCCTTTGACGTGTCCGAACAATTCAGATTCGATTAACTCCTCCGGGATGGCAGCGGAGTTGACTTCAATAAAAGGTGCTGCGGCGCGGCGGGATTGGTTATGGATAGCGCGAGCGACGAGCTCTTTGCCTGTTCCGGACTCACCATAAATGAGCACACGGCCATCAGTGGGCGCCACTACTGATATCTGTTTGCGGAGTGCGCGCATCGCTACCGATTCGCCTACCATTGTGGATTCACCGGCAAGCGTTGCTGCCATGTCAGCATTAATTAATTCCAAACGTCGCTGGCGCAGGGCGTTCCGAACCGTTAATACTGTCTTTTCGATCGATAATGGCTTTTCGATAAAATCAAAAGCGCCCAGCTTGGTCGCGCGCACGGCAGTTTCTATATTTCCATGGCCCGAAATGATGACCACCGCAGCTTCGGATCCACCCGTGCGCAGACGTTTCAGAGTTTCGAGACCATCGATGCCAGGCAACCAAACATCCAGCAGAATGCACCCATAGGCCCGACGGTCAACGGCTTTCAGACATTCCTCTCCTGTGGCAACTGCCTCAGCGACGAAGCCTTCATCTTCCATCACTGCACGCAGCGTTTCGCGAATGCCTCGCTCGTCGTCAACTATCAGAATGGAATCCATCAGTACTTGATATATACGTCAGGCAACGGCAGGTAAATCAATGATGAAGCGAGCACCATGTGGTTGGACAGCCTCTGCGCGGATCCGGCCACGGTGTTCAAGAACTATCTGCTGAACAATGGCGAGGCCCAGGCCAGTACCGCCGTTACTCCGAGAGAAATACGGTTGAAAGAGTTTCCTGAAGTCGCGTGGATCGATTCCCTTCCCTGTATCTGTCACTTGCGCTTGCAGATTTGTGTGGCGAGCGTCGTGATCTGTCCTGATGAGAATTCGCTTGTCGCCGCTGATGTCGGTTAAAGACGACAGAGCGTTATCTATCAGGTTAACAAACACACGGCGCATTTGTTCGCTGTCTAACATCGCAGCCGGTAAGCCTTCGCTCAGTTGCAAATCGATCGAAACACCCTCTAGTCGTCCTTCATAAAGACCAACGGCTTGCGAGACTACATCATTCAGATTCGCCTGCTCCAGCCGTGCGGCAGGAAGGCGCGCGAATCGAGAGAATTCGTCGACCATCGCTTTCAGACTGGCAACCTCGCGACTGATAGTGTCGGTACAATCCGAAATCACAACACCCACCCGATCTTCGTCAATGCCTTCTGTGTTATCAGATGAGGTGCCGTTGCCATTACTCTGGAGCAAACGATGGTAGCTCTTTGCAATTCTTTCCGCAGATAACTGGATTGGTGTTAACGGGTTCTTTATTTCGTGGGCCATCCTGCGCGCCACCTCGCTCCAGGCCGCAGCTCTCTGGGCACTCAATAATTCAGACAGGTCTTCAATCACCAACACTACACCCACACTAATTCCAGCCAAGCCTTGCAATGCCGTGGCGGTCATAGCTACCGGAAGTGGCGCGTTTCCGTTTGCAGCTGTGCCGTCGAGTTGCGTCTGCTCGGTGGCATGTCCGATTCGGCGCGCCCTCTGCAACAGTCGACGGACGATGGTCCAATCCTCTGTTCCAATTAACTCGCCAAGTCTCATACTCCTGTCCGGTCGTCCTGCGAATTTGAGCATACGCGATGCCGACTGGTTAATAGTGGTAACACGATCGTTTTCATCGACTGAGACAACTCCAGTTGAAAGCGACTGGAGTACAGTTTCGATATAGTTCCTACGTTCCTGCAATGCGAGATTCTTTTCACGCAATTCCGCGGTACCTGCTTCTATCCGGCTACGATTCTCCTCTAACTGTGCGGTCATCTGATTGAACGATTCAGCTAATAGTGCAAGTTCGTCATCAGCGACTGTTACTACACGGTGTGATAAGTTTCCTCGCGCCAATTCATTCGAGGCTTCCGCCAGCGCTTTGATAGGTGTTGCGATCCCTCGCGCCAGATGGATAGCTACCCAACTGGAAACAAAGAGCAACATCAGCGTCATCAAGCCAAGGGTTGAAAGTCCAAGCAACCTTACGCGTCGTTGCTTCTTAACAAGCTCCTGATACTCGCTTTGCGATCCGGAGATCATCTCGTTCAAATCGTTTTCAGTGCGCTTTTGAGGGGCAACTAACAGCGTTTCCGTTTGGTTCAGCCCGACGGCGACGACATCAAAGTCTTTACCATCGGCAAGAGAATCGCCCATTTGACGGGTTTGAGCTCTCGCGGTGGTAAAGAGTTTCTCCAGTCTGGCAAGTTCATCTGTTGGTAACTTCGCGCGGCTTTGATAAATCACAACGCCAGATTGGTTGACGATCTCAGCTCCGGTCAATTGACCAGAGCTGACGACTTCATCGAGTATGGCTTGACGATCGCTGGCAGTCTGCCTGTTTAGCAGCATCACTAGTACATTTGCAGTTTCATGCAAGGATCTATTTTGATCCAACAGGGTTTGCCGTTTAACTTCAGTCGCTTCCTGAACCAAACCTTCCGGAAACGGATAAAACCACTTTTCCAGTGAACGATTGAGAAACAAGTAAGAAAACACGGCCATTGCAGTAATGGGAAGAAAGCTGATCGAAATAAAATGAATCAACAGGCGTGTTTTTATTTTTGAGCCGAGTTGGCGCTCGCGTCTTTCACGACGCAACTTGAGCAAGTTGCGAAGAAAGATGAACGAAAAGACGACGAAAGCGACGAAGTTCAACGTCGAAAGTGCGTAGAGAACGAGTGTGTCGGATGCTGTGTCGGGCCGAATCACGGTCCACAGCCACAGCTGTTGCGACACGATGATCGCGAGCAAAAGTGAAACGGTAAAACCCAGCGCCCACAAACCGGCGCGCCGGCGGCGTGATCGTCTTCTCTCTTGCGGTGTTGGAACTTTCGGGCTAACGCTCATGGAAGTGCTTTTGGCGAAGTTTAGCATAGCCGCAACGAAGCTCTGCACGCCGCCAACGGACTGGCCAATCGAAGATTTAAACCGGCTTTAACTGGGCCGACTTGAATTCGAAAGCGACCTATTAAGTGAAACAGCGTCACCCTTCACTCCCAGGTTCGTGACGCGCTAGCCGCGTTCGGCTAAAATCCACCGCTCGATTCCATGGACCCTCAACACATATTCATCAACGAGTTCGGTCGTCTTCGCAGCGGCTGGCGTCTGCTCGTATTCATTCTCGTCCTCATTGCGTTGAATCTGCTGGCGGGCACTGTCCTGCGCTTTGCCTATGCTTTGCTGCACAACGCATTCGCAGCCATGCCCCACGCCGAGTTCTTCGCCAATGCAATCTTCCGTCTCGTGTTGCTTTTTGCGGCGTTACTGGCTGGGTACCTTTGCAACCGACTATTGGAACAGCTTCCATGGCGGGCCCTGGGTCTTACGCTGCACCCCGGATGGCTGCGAGACTTCGCTGCCGGCACTGCGATCGGCCTGTTTTCGCTGGCACTCGCTGCCCTGATTACGTTTGCTGTCGGCTCTATGCGCTTTTCGTTCGACAGGTCACAAGTATTCAATGCCATACCGAAAGCACTCGCGTCATCGGCCGTATTATTTATATTCGCGGCGCTTGCGGAAGAGGCGACGTTCAGAGGGTATCCATTACAAACGCTCTCGCGGGCGAAGTTGATCTGGCTCGGTGTCTTTCTCACATCAGTTCCATTCGCAACTGTCCATCTCTGGAACCCAAATGTAGTGCCGGTAGTTACCTTTGCAAACACAGCGCTGGCGGGCGTATGGCTGGCAGTGGCGTATCTTCGGACCCGAAGCCTCTGGCTTCCACTGGGAATACATTGGGCGTGGAACTGGGCCCTCGGATCACTTCTCGGTTTACCCGTTAGTGGCCTCACGCTCCTAAATCACCCACTGTTGACTGGAACCGATCTGGGCCCCAAATGGCTCACCGGCGGCGAATACGGATTAGAGGGCGGTGTAGCGTGTACGTTAGCACTCATCGTTTCAACTTTCTTTTTGCTACGAACCCGTTGGCTTACTGCAAATCCCGAACTAAAAAAACTGACTTCTGAAGAAAACCCCGTGGTCCCACCAGCCGTACTATCGATTCAGACGACTGACCTGCATATGTAAAGTTTGCGGCTTGTTAACAGTTTCCGCGTCTCTTGAGTGACATCAATAGAAGCTAGACGCCTGATCAACGTGAACAGCAAGAAAGACGGTCCAGTTGAGGTTTATTTGATGTTGCCTAACGTATAACCGGTCTCACTGTATTGAGTATTGAAGCTAAAAGAGTTCACAGTTAGTAATTAGGATAAATTCGACAGTCAGGAAGGGGTCAAGCAGAGCGCGACCCCGCTCCAATTTCCATCACCACCCGGAATTCACCTGAACCACTCAACTGCCATAAGTTCAAGAGGAGTCAAGGTACTAGTGGATTGAAGCGTTGAAGCTTGGGCGGGGTCGCCCCAAATATCCATTACCACGCTGCTGCAGCTGAACCACTCAACTGCCATAAATTCAAGAGGAGTCAAGGTACTAATGGAGTGGAAGCGTTGAAGCTTGGGCGGGGTCGCCCCAAATTTCCATTACCACGCTGCTGCAGCTGAACCACTCAACTGCCATAAATTCAACAGTCAGGAAGGGGTCAAGCGGAGCGCGACCCCGCCGACAATTTTCATTACCACGCTCCTTCAGCTGAACGACCCAACTGCCATGAATTCAAAAGGAGTCAAGGGACTAGTGGAATGGAAGCTAGTGAAGTTTGGGCGGGGTCGCGCTGCGCTTGACCCCTTCCTGACTGTAAATTTTCCAAAATGGGCGGTCTCCAGGGACAAGTGGATGCTAGTGAAGATGCAAAGGCCAACTAGTCAATCGAAGCTAGTGAAGCTTGGGCGGGGTCGCGCTGCGCTTGACCCCTTCCTGACTGTCGAATTTATGTGAGTTGAGTTTGAGATACGCTTTCAAGCTATTCCCAACGCGACCAGAATCAAATCCTCAACTTCGTATGCAACCTCAGTTCTCCATCCCGCAATCCCTTTCACATTCTTCTCGCTTATGCCATCCACCATGTATTATGCGGGCGCTTCCGCTATTCCAATCCAAGCAAACCATTCACTTTATGAAACCAATTAGTAGATTAACCGTAGCGCTCATCATCTTTTCTCTCACCGTGCTGGCGATGGCGCAACAAACGCCACGCGGCATTTCACCTGAAGATTATTTCGCTTTCCAGTTTCTTAGCGACCCGAGAATCTCACCTGATGGCAGGCTCGTCGCTTATGTTGTGACTAAGATTGATCGCGCGCAGAATCGCCGTAACTCATCAATTTGGTTGCAACGCACTGACGGGAGTGGAACGTCATGGCAATTTACCACGAGTCCACAATCTAGCAACTCTCCTCGCTGGAGTCCTGACGGGCAGTCGCTCGCCTTCCTCTCTACCAGACCGGGCAGCGAATCCGCAGCGACAACTGCAGTCTCAGCTGAGCAACCGCGGTCGCAGGTTTACCTCCTGTCAATGAATGGTGGCGAAGCGAGGCGTACTACGAATTTGAAGAATGGCGTCAGCAGTTTTCAGTGGGCACCTGACGGTGAGCGACTCGTTGTCGTCAGTCGTATTGGACCAAGCGATGGTCGCCCAGAGACGAAAGAGCGCAGTGACGTTCGCCACTACAAGAACAGTTCTTACAAGTTCAACGACACCGGATGGTTTGATGATCGACGAACGCACCTATGGGTCGTTGACGTCAAGTCCGGCAACGCGAAACAAATTACAGACGGTAACGATTGGAACGACACCGATCCGCAATGGTCTCCGGATGCGACTCGAATCGCCTTCGTATCGAATCGAACGGGAAAAGAATATGACGAAAATCGCAACACTGATGTGTGGGTAATTCCAGCAACAGGTGGAACACTAATTAGAATCTCCGATCACGAGGAGGCTGACAATAATCCACGGTGGTCGCCCGACAGCAAGACGATTGCTTTTACAGGTGAAGTTCACGATCGTGATCATCCGAAGATATGGCTCGCACCAGCAACCGGAGGTGCTACTTCCGTACTGGCGGCGAATGCACTCGATCTGATTCCATCCGGACTTGAGTGGTCTGAAGACGGTAAATCTCTCTATTTCGAAAGTGGGGTAAAGGGCGAGTATCAACTGTTTCGTGTGGACGCGGCAGACAAGGCGATTCACCAGGTTACGTCTGGTCCACGCGCGGTGCGCAATGTCGATTTCAACGCCCGCACCAACACGATGGTGTACATGGCGAACGATTTCCAACATCTCGATGATCTGTACGCGTCTGATTTGCAGGGTGCTAACCAACGCAAGCTCACGAATCTCAACGAATCACTTTGGAAGGATTTACAACTGGCGGATGTGGAACGCTTCACGTACAAAAGCGCAGACGATTGGGATATTGACGGGTTCTTCGTGAAACCGATCGGGTGGCAACAGGGAAAGAGGTACCCAATGATTCTGAGCGTTCATGGTGGACCTGCCGGGCAGTATGGTGTCGACTGGTACCACGAGTTTCAGGTCTACGCCGCGAAAGGGTACGCTGTTTTATTTACTAACCCCCGCGGTTCGACCGGTTATGGTCAGAATTTTGAACGAGGCATCGTGGGCGAGTGGGGCGGCAAAGACTACATCGATATTATGAATGGAGTTGATGCGGCACTAAAACGCTACTCGTGGATTGACACTGAACGGCTTGGAGTTACCGGTGGGAGCTACGGCGGTTTTATGACGAACTGGATAGTAGGTCATACGAACCGGTTCAAGGCTGCAGTGACGCTGCGTAGTGTCGTGAATTTTATTTCAGACGATGGAACGCGAGACGGTGCTTACGGTCACACACCGGATTTTGGTGGCGACGTTTTTGAGCGGTTTGATCTCTACTGGGATCGATCGCCATTGAAGTATGCGAAAAACGTAAAGACGCCGACGTTGATTTTGCATTCAGACAACGATTTTCGAGTTCCAATTGAGCAAGGCGAGCAGTGGTTCCGAGCTCTTAAGCATTATGGTGTGACAACTGAGATCGTTATGTTTCCGCGCGAGAATCACAACCTGACGCGAACAGGCGAGCCGAAGCATCTGGTCGAAAGTTTGAACTGGCAGCTTTACTGGTTTGACAAGTTCTTGAAGGGAAACTCGGGAGCCGTGCCACCCGACCTGAGATAAGCGAGTCTTGCGGCGTTCAGGTTCCGGCGAGGACCTTCAATAATTTAGTGGCGAAGTAGCCGCGTAGCCGCGAGCTGACCACTGACTAATGACGACTAATGACAAACCTTCAGCGCTCGTCGATGGGTACGTACTTCACATCACGTGGTCCGATGTATTCAGCGCGAGGACGGATCAGTTTGTTGTCGGCGTATTGCTCAAGGATATGAGCGGTCCAACCTGTTATGCGACTCATCGCAAAAATCGGGGTGAACAGATCCAGGGGGATACCCATCATGTAATAGGTTGACGCCGAAAAGAAATCGACGTTCGCATAAAGGCCCTTCTCACGCATCATCACTTTTTCAATCTTGCGTGATATGTCGTACCATTTCGTGCTGCCTGCCCGCTCGCCCATCTGTTTAGAGAACTGTCGCAAATGCGTGGCGCGCGGATCTTCGGTCCGGTAAACTGCGTGACCAAACCCCATGATCTTGCGCTTTGAAATCAGCGCGTTTTTGATGAAAGGCTCGACGTTCTCGATGTCTCCTATTTCGAGCAGCGTCTTCATCACATTGGTGTTCGCTCCACCATGAAGTGGTCCTGACAGCGCCCCAATTGCAGCAACTACGGATGCATAAACACTCGCCAGGGTCCCCGCTACGACACGCGCTGTAAACGTAGAGGCGTTCAGCTCATGGTCGGCGTGCAGTATTAAACAGACGTCAAAAACCTTCGCGTCAAATTCCGAAGGCATTTCGCCTTTTAGCATGTAGAGAAAGTTAGTAGCAATGTTGGCATCAGGCAGCGGATCGACAGGATCCAGACCACGTCGCAAACGGTCGGCGGCAGCGACCAGCGTCGGGAACTGCGCAGTCAGCTTGATCGCCGATCTCAGACTAGACTCACGCGAAATGTTCCTCGAATCCGGTTCAAAAAACTCGAGCGCTGAGACGGTCGTACGTAACATGTCTATTGGATCGGGATCGGGAGGAGCGCCTCTGATAAGATCCAGCACTTTCGAAGGTACCGCATAAGAAACGGAGATTTGCGCGTTTAATTGATCGAGTTCGCTGCGCTTGGGCAGTCGTTTGTTCCAGAGCAGAAAGGCAACTTCTTCAAATGTTGAATTCTCTGCGAGGTCATGAATGTCATAACCCTCATAGATGAGTTGTCCCTTTTCACCAAGGACATCAGATACAGATGAGGCACCTGCAACAACGCCGCGAAGACCGGCAGCCGCAGTGGTGGCGTGAGAATCATTCACTTTATCACTCATAAATTTATGATTGCTGCGAAGATAACAAACAGCAGAAACCGTGACAAGCGGTGGCATGGAACCCTAACTATGTGATGAGCTACGTTCGTCGATGGACGGTCTCGCATCAACGAACTCTGCATCGAAGCTTGTCTGGAATTGTCGATTGCGTGTCAGAGATGCACATCATTTTCTTCGATTGTTATCGCCTGGCCACACTTCGCGTTCAGTAGTTCCGCTGCTGAAGCATTTCTGACGCATATCTCCAAAAACCCAGCACTGCCCCACACCGCGAACAGCTTGCCGTTGACAAGCTCATCACTGTAGAAGGCGCGCAAAGAAGTAATGCGGGTTTCGTTAATCACGACCGCATATCGCGATAGATTACCAAGTGCTTCTCTGGTTACGTTGGTGATGCAGTTGCCAAAGCGATCGATGTGTAGAATTCTTCCTTCCAACGCTCCAGTCGTGCGTCGCTGCGGTTGAAACGAAGATAATCGCATTTCATCTGTTACGACTGGGCCGAATGAATCGAGGGAGACTCCCTTGGAAAGCGCGGCGGCGACTGGACCAAAAATATCGCGACCGTGAAACGTTGTGCTAACTGGATGGTTGAAGAATGTTTCGTTTGTGACGTGAACAGTTGTGTGTGCAGGTTCGGTTTCGTAGATATAGCTAAAGATGCCGTTATCAGGTCCAACGAAATACTGGTCGCGGGTGCGAACCGCAATAGCCCTTCTACTGGAACCCACTCCGGGATCGACGACCGCGAGATGAATCGTTCCTGTGGGGAACGACTTGTATACCGCCAACAATGTAAATGCTGCGGCTTCGATATCTTGCGAAGGAATATCGTGGGTGATGTCTACAAGGTGACTGCGAGGATTAGTGGAGAGAATTACGCCCTTAACCGAGGCGACGAAGTGGTCTGTAACGCCGAAGTCCGTTAAGAGCGTAATGATCGGCAGTGAATCAGCCGCCAGCTGAGAAAAGTCACTCTCTTCTTTTCCGGAACTCACAATGAAGTAGTGTCGGTTGAAGTTCTAATACGAAGTTGCTGTCCTCGGTCCAAATGAATGTCTCGGCCCCGTTGAGTCACAACAGCTCCAGTACCAGCTGCGCCTCCAATCACTGCTCCGATGGCCGCGCCTTTACCGCCGCCTGCGATCGCTCCGATAATTGCGCCAACGCCAGTCGCCGCGCCGACTTTGGAAACATCGTCTTTCGTCCTATCGCGACTGCGCACGCCGCCCTCGGGATCGATTTCTGTTCGTTCGGCGCCTGGCAGCGGCAGCACTTCGATTAATTCGGCATGAAGTGTGACACTTCGATTATCCGGAAAGCGAATCTGATCGAAAGCAAGTTGGAGTTGTGAAACGCCCTTTACCTTGCCCGCACGTTTTACTTGAGTTACTCGTCCCACCACCACTGCACCTGCATATTCGGACGGCTCGGTCACGCGCGCCTCGAACCTGTCGCCTCTTTGCGTAGCGTCGGTTGAAAGCGGAGTCTGCAATTCCAGACCGAGGATCGTGTTACGCGGGATTGACCAAACGCCATTGGCCGGAGTAGACGCGGTATTCACAGTTCCATTGTCGATTGGGTTTGCCGGGGTGGTAGTGTTCGTCTGCGAATCGGCTCGGCGGGATGCGCCCTGTTCTCGTTTCTTCAAGCCGGCCGGGATTGTCGAATTGAAGTCGCGTCGCTCGTAACCAGCCGCGTAACCAACTTCAAATCCCTGCTGATAACCATCTCGATAGTCCTCAAGAGGTCCCCAAACATCGTTGTAGGAACGATCGGCCTTCTGATACTCATCTTTGGTCTGGTAATCACGCGCGGCATGACTGGTTACGTCGCGAAAACCGGCGTTATACCCATCGGAGTAACCTGTGCGATACCCGCGCTCGAACGCGGTTGACTGTCCTTGTGGATCTGCGACTCCCGCTGCAATCGCAGGAATTGTCGTTACAGTAAAAAGAGTCGCAATAACCAGGGCTATTGAGGGAAATCTTAAATACGTCATCGTTAAGTTCCTTCCAAAAGATTACGGCGTGAACGAGCCGTAGCGTCTCGGGAGAGCCAACCTTGTAACTGGTTCGAATGCTATCACTCTCTGACCGGTCAACAAAGCGAATTGCTTGACGCTCTCGGAGGTGCAACCTAGACTGATTGGTTAGCGGAGCGCCGGTTAAACTTGACCCTTCAGATGCACGTTCTGGCTTTTTAGGTTGGCAGAAGCTAGGTATTTTCATGCGTAGAATTTATCTGGATCATAGCGCCACCACCCCGGTTGATGCGCGAGTTGTGTCGGCCATGATGCCATTTCTCTCGGAACGATTTGGGAATGCGTCGAGCGTCCATAGTTTTGGTCAGGAAGCGCGCTCTGCGATAGACCGGGCGCGTAGAGATGTGGCCACTCTCATTGGCGCTAAGCAGAACGAGATCGTGTTCGTGTCGGGGGGAACCGAAGCGAACAATCTCGCAATCCGGGGGCTCTGCCAACTTGCGCAAACAACCGGACGACACATAGTCACTACCGAGATCGAACATCCATCCGTGCGTGGTGTTTGCGAACAGTTGCAAAAGGAGGGTTGGGAAGTAACTTATCTTCCCGTTTACGATTCCGGTATCGTCAGGGTTGCCGATGTGCGTTCAGCCCTGCGGGCCGATACTGTGTTAATTACGGTGATGCTCGCCAACAATGAAATCGGAACCATTCAGCCAGTCAAAGATATAGGCGGTCTTGTAAAGGAGCGACGCGCATCGGACCAGCGCAACCTATGGCTGCATACAGACGCGATACAAGCCGCCGGCCGGATTCAGGTAAACGTAGATGACCTCGGTTGTGATCTCTTATCTCTGTCGGCACACAAACTCTACGCACCGAAAGGAATCGGCGCGATTTGCATTCGAAGCGGCTTGCGCCTTAAACCTCAAATGGTAGGCGGGCACCAGGAACGCGAGCGTCGGGCCGGTACGGAGAATGTTGCATCGATCGTTGCTTTCGGCACGGCTGCACGTTTAGCGAACGAAGAAGCAGATGGTCGCATCTCTCACGTTCGCAGCCTGCGGGACAAGTTCGAACAAGCGGTTGCGAGTCGTATTCCGGACATCGTATTCAACGGTGACAGAAATAGTCGTCTCCCGCATTTGTCGAACATCTCGTTCAAGTTCATTGAGGGTGAAGGTCTGCTGATCAACCTCGATATGCAGGGAGTCGCTGTTTCCACTGGATCAGCTTGCTCTTCCGGTACGCTCGAACCGTCGCCTGTGCTACGCGCATTGGGCCGGACTGACGAATTGGCCCGTGGTTCCATTCGATTCAGTTTTGGAAAAGACAACTCGGAGGAAGATGTGGCTTACGTTGTCGATGTTCTGGCTAATGCGGTCCTCCGTTTACGTGAGCTTTCACCACTTAACAAGAGGGACTCTCTTCAGGCCCAGGAAATCGGGTAGGGTCGAAGAGCCGGTTTTCAACGTTGCTTGTGTTCGGCAAACCTGAATTAGTCATTGGCGCGAAGCCGCGATGAGAATTAAAGGTCGAATTAAAATATCGACCGCCAATCACGAGAACTCGGGCGCTACGCTTGACCACAGCCCGACCTGCTAAGCTCATAGCAATAACCTCCACGGAAAGAGATTTGTATTCCGCTACTTTCAAAGATCATCTCGCGAATCCGCGCAACGTGGGTGAACTCACGAATGCGACAACTGTCGTAGAAGAAACTAATCCGGCCTGCGGTGATCGCCTGCGACTCTCATTAACGATCTCAGACAGCCGCATCGAAGTCGCGCGATATCTCGCGTATGGATGTCCACCAACACTGGTTTGTGGTTCCGTATTAACTGAATTGATTATGGGTAAAACGCGGGACGAGGTGGCAGCGATTAGCCGGTCTGAGCTGATTGCCCAGGTCGGTGGCTTGCCATCGCGCAAGCATCATGCAGCAGCATTAGCGATCGAGACCCTACGCGCTGCGCTGGCGCGTATTCAATAACGCTAAGGTGTTCCAACCACGCGTGGCCGCAACGCTGAGGGATCCACAGTCTTTATCTTGTGATACTCAGGCCCGCAATACTTTTTTGGTTCCGTGCCCAGGACAAACGTTTTTGTTCTAATCACTGGACAACTTTCGACCGCAATCAATCCGGTCGTCGGATCGATGTCCAGCGTGATGGTTCCTTCCAATCGTGCACCTTCTGTTTGTGACCGAGTGCGTGGAGATGGAGAGGGTGAGGGCAAAGGCTCGAGTGGTGGTTCAGTTTCAAGCGGAGTTACGGCTGGTGAAGGTTCGGCTAACTCATCGGGAGTAACTTCTTCCAGTGGTTCAGCCGATTCGTGGTTCGGGCCAGTACCATTAATGAACAGCTCGGTACGTTTCTCTGTGTCTTCTGGTTTAGTTAACTCTCCTGTCTTCGGGTTGATCTCGACTTGCTCAACTCCGGCGGGCACGTCCCAATCACCTTCCCATTCCAGATGTTGCGCCAGGGCCACCTGCATAAAGTCCGTCCAGATAGGAAGTGCTGAATCTGCTCCAGTTAACCCCAGCTGCGATCCATCGTCGAATCCAACCCACACTGCACAGACAAGATTTGGCGTGTATCCGGCGAACCATCCATCTCGCGAAGTACCAGTCTTACCGGCGACGTTGGCTTTGAAGCCACGTGCTCGAACCTTGGCTGCCGTGCCACGGTTCACGACATCCTTCATAAATGATGTCATAACGTATGCGACTTCCGGACGAAGCACATCGTTTTTTTGGGTCAAAGGAGCCGCAATGGTGACACCACTACCAGTGGTGATCCGATTTATTGCAACAGGCGTGCTTCGCGTGCCCATGTTTGCGAACGCGCTGTAGGCTGAAGCAATCTGCAATGGCGTTGCTTCACTTGTCCCCAAAGCCATCGCTGGATAAGCACGTGGAGGTTTCGGCAAACCTGCTCTTGCAGCAAGACTCATCACACGTCCGATGGTCACTTCCATCGAGACTTCCACAGTGACGACGTTTAGGCTGTGCACTAGAGCATCGCGCAACGTCACTGGTTGATGACTGTAGCTATCACCAAAGTTGCCGGGTGAATATTCCTGGTTGTCGAAGGTGAACGTCTTCGGCTCGTCCATGTAGGTTGTAGCCGGCGTAATAACTCGCGGTACGGGATCAAAAGCAGTGTTTAGTGCCGTAGCATAAACGAAAGGCTTAAATACTGATCCCGGTTGTCGCAAAGCGTCTGCCGCACGATTCAATTGGCTCTTCGAATAATCGCGACCTCCAACCATGGCGACAATCTCACCCGTACGCGCATTCATGGCAACAAGTGCTGCCTGCAGAGTGCCTGGCTCGAAACGTTTAGCTTCAATTTTATCGAGCGCAGTCAATTGCTTGGTCAGAGCTGCGTAGGCAGCGCGCTGCAGATCCATATCGATGGTCGTATAGATCCGAAGATGGTCTGCAGCGCCAGCGCCGGCGATCATGTCGCCTAATTGGTTCTGCACATAGTCTGCAAAGTAAGGAGCATCAGAAACATCTATGCGCCCTTTTACCGGTGCGACCTGCAACGGAGTCGCTTTAGCGTTTGCGGCCTCCGTTTCATTAATCTCACCGGCCTCAGCCATCGAATCGAGCACTTGATTTCGTCGCGCAGTTGCTGTCTGCACATCGTGGTAAGGGTTATACCGGTTCGGACTGCGGATTAGACCAGCCAGGAATGCAGACTCAGGCAGTGTCAGGTTTGTGACATCCTTGTTGAAGTAGGCGCTCGCAGCTTCACCAAAACCATTGATCGAAAATCCTGCCTGCTGGCCCATGTACACCTGGTTGCAATAGAGAGCGAAGATCTGTTGCTTGGAGAGTCGCGTCTCCAGAATCACGGACATGTAAGCTTCAGCGACTTTGCGACGCAGCGTCTGTTCGGGCGAAAGCAGAAGGTTCTTCACGAGTTGTTGGGTAATACTCGACCCACCCTGACGTGCCAACGGAGAATTCGGATCGGTGTCGTAACGGCGAACAAAGGCACGGAGGATCCCCCGAATATTGACGCCATAGTGCTGGAAGAACGATCTGTCTTCAGTAACAGTAATTGCCTTAACGAGATGAGGCGGGAGATCGCTAAAACCTACAACCTTTCGTTTTGCCCGTTCTCGACCAGTAACAGAACTAATCAACTCAGGTTCAAGCCAAACTCGTTGTTGAGCACCTCGACCGTCGAGATCGCCAAGACTCGCAATCGACTTACCTCCCCTTGCGAATTGCACCCGGACATGCTGGAACTGCTGTTGTCCATCAACACTTGAGGTGCTACTTGGCTCGATATCGACGGCCAGGCCGTTCTGCAGGTACCGACCGCGGCTGTTGTCGGCTTGTTGTGCTTTCTCGACGTATCCAGCCCGTTTGAAATAGGCGATGAGGTCTTCTTCAGAAATGGTTTCGTTCACTCGAAGTTGTTTCGGCGCAGCGTAGATGCCCGCCGAGCGCGTAAAAACTTCGCCTGCCAGTAGGTTGTCGATGCGCCGCGAAAAGATAGTCCAGTAGTAGACGAGAACACCGATTGCTAACGCGCCGAGAAATACAACCGGAATAATCACAGGGGCGCTGAATAGGCGACTGACAAAGCGCCGGCCTAAAGATTTTTCCGGCTGCGCATAGGCAACAATTCTTTGATTGCGCTGGGTTTGTTTATCGGGTGGATACCTTAGAGACATTTTTTCCAAAATCCTACCCACGTGGTGGGTGAATTAGTTTCGCATGGTTCTCTCAACCAAAGTGCAAATCAGATAAGGGTTCTCCCTGCCGTAATCATACGTACGATTCTCTCCGCGGTTCGGTCGATGTCGCAATGTGGCTTCCCACAACACCACCTCTGTTGACAGCATAATGCTCTTTAGATACCGTGACCCGGGCCTGCCACAGTCGCTTTGATGCCACTCTTCGCATATGAGTTTAACATCCCTTGGTCCGCGGTCGTTCGCAGCGAATCGTTGGAGACCCCGCATAGCGATCATATCTGTTCTCGTGGCGGTCGGCGTTGGCGCTACCGTGTTCCATGTAATCGAAGGGTGGTCGCTCCTTGATAGTCTTTACGTAACTGCGCAAACTGTCACTACCGTTGGCTTCGGTGATATCACGCCAAGATCATCGTTCGGCCGAGCGTTCGCAACGGTTTTCATGATGGTCGGTGTGGGCGTCGTGCTATACGCACTCACAAGCACCGTACAATCGATCGTTCAATCGGAGTTGCTCGCAACTTTCGGTCAACGCCGCCTGTCCAGAAAAATGAGCAAACTGCGAGACCACTTTATCATTTGCGGTGCAGGCCGCGTCGGTTCTCATTTGGTCAAAGGACTGATGGGCAGTGATAACGTCTTTTTGGTAATCGAACGTGACAATCAGCGGGTGCCGGAACTGGCTGCTATGGGCGTCACCGTCCTGGTGCGTGATGCAACCCTGGAAGAGACGCTGCTTGAGGCTGGAGTCGATCGTGCGCGTGGTCTTGCCGCCTGTTTGCCCGACGATGCCGATAACGTTTACGTCGTGCTCACAGCGCGTGATCTAAATGCAGATCTTCATATCGTCGCGCGCGCAGCCGAGGAGCAGGCCGAAGTAAAATTGATCAGAGCAGGCGCCAATCGCGTCGTTGCACCCACCATTATAGGCGGCCACCGAATGGCAGTCGCTTTAGCGAAACCCGCCGTCAGTGATTTTATCGACTCAATCACCGCAAACAAGCTCGAGCTCGGATTCGAACAGGTCGAAGTTGAACCTGTCTCACTGCTCGTTGGGAAGAAACTTAGTCAAACGAATCTTCGTTCAGAGCTCGACATTGTTATCGTAGGAATCCGACGGTCCAGCGGACAATTAATTTTTAATCCGAGTGGTGAAACGGTCATTGAAAGCGCCGACATGTTAATCGCAATTGCGCCAGCCGAGGCTCTTGCGAAACTGAGCGCGATTGCGGTGGGCAAGTCGCAGCCGGTCGCGTCATTGAAGTTTAGCGTGATTATTTCATGAGAGTTCTTGTCACGGGTGGCAGCGGTTATCTCGGAACTTACGTCCGTTCCTTTTTCTCTGCCGACGACTTCTCCCGCCGTTCAGATCACAACGTCATGGATGAAAGCGACTGCAGGATGGCGGCAGATTACGATGTGGTCATTCATCTCGCCGCATATCTCGACAAGAATCCTGTCGGCGCCGAACGCTGTTTTGCAACAAACGCGGACGGGACTCGGAATTTGGTCCGACACATGCGCCCCGGCGCAGTCTTCATTTACGCCTCCACAAAAGATGTGTACGGCGCACACGCAAACGCATTCGACGAAGTGCCAGAGTCGTGTGCAACTGATTACACGGGCCAGTCAGCCTTCGAATGGTCGAAATTTATAGGGGAACGTTACGTTGATTATTACGCGACAGAACGGCGGGTCCGCTTCTGCATCTTCCGAATGGCGGCGGTCTATGCGCGACCAAGTCCCGGAAATGAAAATGGGTTTGTCACGCACTACGTTGAATCAGTGAAGCACGGGTGGCCAATTCGTCTGCCGGCCGGGGGGAAACCCCGGCGAGACATCCTGCATGTGGATGATTTCTCTCGCGCGTGTCAGGCATTTATAGATTCAGAAAAGTGGGCGGGACTCTATAACCTCGGTGGCGGGCAGCGGAACTCCACGACCCTGCGTGAGATAATTGACACCGTCGGACGTCTGATTGAATTGACAACAGTTCTTGACGAAGATGCTGACCAACCCACCCCAGTTCCGTTGAATTACGTATCGGATCTGACGCGGATTACGAGTGAATTGCGTTGGGAACCGCAGATTGGAATTGAAGAGGGCCTGAGAAGTTTGCTGTAAAACGCTAATGAGCGAGATTCGAGCCATAAAGCGAGTGGTGGTCCGAGGCACAAGTTGGGTCGGCGATAGTGTCATGATTATTCCAGCGCTTCGTGCACTGCGAAAATTATTGCCGGAAGCGTCCATTACGCTCGCCGTTCGCGAGTCAGTAAAGGATCTGTTTGCAGAGGCAGAATTTATTGATGAACTGTTTGTTTACGACGAGGGCGATTCCGTTTTTAAACAATCCCGGGAATGGCATAAGGCGCAATTTGATTTAGCAATCTTATTTCAAAATGCATTTAGAGCAGCATTGATTCCCTTTCTCGCCTCGGTCCCGCTGCGGTTTGGGTTTGCGACTGAACGTAGAAGTTTTCTTTTGACCAATCCCGTCGCTTTACCACACTGGCGATCATCAAGACATGAAGTGTTCTTCTACCTGTATCTCATCGCCGCTCTTGAGCATTCGCTATTTGGCACGAACACAGTTTGCGACGCAGAACCGGACATCAGGCTTGAACTCTCCCTCAACGATCGAAATGCGGGGCTTGCTCTACTTTCCAGCAACGGTGCAAATACTGAAGGACCGCTGGTCGCGATTTGTCCTGGTTCCACAAACAGTCGCGCCAAACGCTGGTCTGCAGCGGCGTACGCCAACTTGGCTGACAAACTTATCGCGACCGGAAAGACTACCGTTGTGTTAATTGGTGCGCCATCGGAATTAGATGTCACTTCCGAAGTCATAGATCACATGATTGAAAAGCCTGTTGTGCTGACTGGCAAGACTTCCGTCAAGAACATCACCGCGGTTCTGGATGCCGCTGAGTTATTGGTGACGAATGATACAGGTCCGGCGCATATCGCCGCAGCACTGGGAACGCCAAGTGTAGTGATTTTTGGACCAACGAATCCCTCGACAACGCGTCCGTTTTCGTCGCTGGCAGAAATAATTCATCACCCGCCTGAGTGTGCTCCGTGTATGTTACGCGACTGCCCTATCGACCATCGCTGCATGACTGTGATAACTGTCGATGAGGTATTTGACAGAGCTCAAGCAATTCTGTCTAAAAGCCGGTTTGATGCCGCGGTCCGCGCCATCTGTGATATCGCCTAAATCAAATGAAGCGCCCAGCTGTTTTCATTGACCGCGACGGTACCCTCTCGGAAGAGGTTGGCTATGTAAACCATCCTTCGCGCTTCCATCAATTTTCATATTCAGCAGCAGCAATTCGATTGCTGAACGAAAATGGTTGGCTCGCAATAGTAATAACAAACCAGGCAGGTGTGGCGCGCGGCTACTTTGACGAAGCGATGGTCCAGAAAATCCACAGTCAACTGCAAGCCGAGCTGGAACGACAAGCGGCGCGGCTGGACGGCATTTATTATTGTGCGCACCACCCTTCGCTTGGTGATGCACCGTACCGTCAGTCATGCGATTGCAGAAAGCCGCAACCAGGCTTAATCCTGCGTGCATGTCGTGACTTTCAGATAGACCTGGCCGCAAGCTGGATGGTCGGTGATCGCTACAGCGACATCGAATTGGCGCGCAATGCTGGTGTACGTTCTGCATTGGTCTTAAGCGGATATGGACGTGGCGAATGGGAATATCAGCGGGCCAGTTGGAGGGAACAGCCGGACCTGGTGTCCGAAAATCTGCTCGAGGCGGTGAAGTCAATAATCGAATCGCCGCAATTTTCTCAGGAGCTGTGTCGAAATGACGGTTGAACGTACCATTCAACAAGAACGTTTGGCGTCGATCGTTAACCGGTTCTCAGAACGTAGAATCGTAGTCATTGGCGACGTAATCGCGGACAGATTCCTGCACGGTACGATCAGCAGAGTGTCTCGTGAAGCCCCGGTGTTCATCCTACGGCACGATCACACCGAAACGCTTGCGGGCGGAGCTGCGAACTGCGCGATGAATCTCGCCTCACTTGGAGCTGAAGTATCGCTGGTTGGCGTCGTTGGAAAAGATGAAGCGGCGGGCGCGCTTCGCGATAACCTAATGGCAGCCGGCGTCAAGACCGATAGTTTGGTGCAATCAGCGGCGGTCAACACTACAACAAAGGTGCGTATTCTTGCGGGCCAGTTACACTCGAGCAAACAGCAGGTCATTCGCATTGATTATGAAGACAACACAGCGTTAGACAAGCAAACTCAATCTCTGATTCTCGAGCAACTCCGCAACACATTGCTGGAAGCTGAAGCGATTATCATCTCGGATTACAACTACGGTGTCGTCGACGATGAGGCGGCAAACATTCTTCGTGAAATTGCGGACAAAAAGTTTACACCAATATTTGTTGACTCCCGTTTCAAGCTGTCGAACTTCAAAGGATTTACGTCCGGGACTCCGAACGAAGACGAGGTTGAACAATTGATCGGGGAGCCAATTACTTGTGATGCTCAATTGGAGGTGGCTGCAACAAAGCTGAGAGAACAATTAGGATATCGCGCGCTGCTTGTTACCCGCGGCAGTAAAGGCATGATGCTGGTTGAGGAGCATATCTCCCCACTTCATTTGAAGGCCGTTGGGGCATTGGAACCTGTCGATGTCACAGGAGCAGGTGATACGGTGATAGCAACTTTCGCATTGGCACTCGCTTCGGATGCGTCTTTCTCAGACGCCGCCCGGCTCGCCAATTATGCGGGCGGCGCCGTAGTTATGAAACGCGGAACGGCTTCGGTAACTCCGCAGGAGCTTGAACAGTCGATAAGGAACTCGCTAACCGCATGACTGAAACAGCCGTGCTGCCTCGCGATCAATTGCTGGCGCAATCAGCAACCGAGCGCGCAAACGGACACACGATTGTTCTGGCCAACGGCTGCTTCGACATCCTTCATGTGGGTCATGTGAGATACCTGGCAGGCGCACGAGCGTTGGGTGATGTGCTGGTGGTCGGCATTAATTCCGACGATGAGGTGCGAAAACAAAAGGGTCCCGGCCGGCCGATTGTTTCCGCCCAGGAGCGGGCAGAGATTGTTGCAGCTTTGGAAAGCGTCGACTATGTGACAATTTTCGATGAGCCAACTGTTACTGAATTGATCCTCGCTTTGAAACCTGAGGTACATGCAAAAGGGACGGATTACTCGGAAGAAACTGTCCCGGAACGGGATGTGGTACGATCCTACTGTGGGCGTGTGGCTATTGTAGGCGACCCAAAGGATCACTCGAGTTCGGAACTCTTTGCCCGGCTTAACAAAGGTTGAACTGAAATTTATGAACAACAAACGGGTCATAACGTTGCTGATGCTTATGTGCTTTGCGGTAGCGACGTTGGCTCCAACTGTTGATGCTTCGACATTTCAACGGCGGACGAAAAAATTTGACCCGGACGGAGAGTTTCTCCTGATCGGTAAACCGGCGAAAAGCTTCGAAAATGTAAGTAGTATCGTCTTGTTGCGATTGAAAGGAACGTATCTCAATGCGCGGTCGGGCGTTTACCTCACCAGTAACTACCTTCAAAGGTTCAGCCGAGCGACAGTTACGGAACAGAAATTCTCTTTCGAAACGATTGTGCGCCGCGGTGTTACGTATATTTTCGATGGGCACTTCCTCCGCGGTGGTGTGTTCGCAGAACTCAGTCTGGATCTCGACAAAGCAATGCTTAAAGGACATCTCACAAAGCTCGTGAATGGACACAAGGTAGCGGAGACTGACATCGAGTTTAGCTATTTCGGCGGCACCTGATCACTCGCGGTGGACAAATGCCGGATCGAAAATCCAAAAATGCGAATTTTAATCGTAAAACTTGGAAGTATTGGAGACCTCGTCCACACCTTGCCCGCCGTTGCGGCCCTTCGTGCGGCGATGCCTAACGCTGAAATCTCCTGGGTCGTTGAACGTTCATCAGCAGAAATTTTAAGAGACAACCCGCTTTTGGATCGCCTCATCGAAGTCGACACGAGGGCCTTGAGGCGTGGGCTGATGTCTGGGGAGACGCTGCGGGCACCGCGCCAGCAGTTACGTCGGTTACGCGCCTCAGCCTTCGATATTGCTCTCGATTTTCAAGGGTTAGTTAAATCCGCTTCAATCGCGCGCCTTTCCGGCGCGCGTCGTATTTTTGGCTACACCCGTGAAGGATTGCGCGAGCCTGCCAGTTCGCTACTGCTTTCCAAAAGGATTTCCGTTCCCCGTAAAACCCACGTCATCAACAAAGCCCTACAACTTGTGAATGGCGCCCTCAAGGTGCCAGTGCCCACCGACCCAAACACCTACTCGTTTCCTGTCGCATTCACAGCGTCTGACATTACGAACGCAGCGAACGCGTGCGTCGGGACAGATAGAAACTATGTAATCCTCAATCCGGCAGGTGGGTGGCCAACAAAATTATGGAGTCCTGAACGATTTGGAAATGTTGCCGACCACTTGTGGGCTGAGTTCGGCTTATATTCGCTCGTTAGTGTCGGCCCAGGCGAAGACGAGATTGGCAACCGAGTCATACAGTTTTCGAAATATGGTAAAGCGCGCTTGATACAAGTTCCGCTGAAAGCGTTTTACGTTCTTGCAAAATCAGCAAAACTTTACGTGGGTGGCGATACCGGTCCAACGCATCTTGCAGTCGCTGCCGGAACCCCGGTAGTCGGGCTATTCGGGCCGACGGAATGGTGGCGTAATGGCAGTCCACGCCTAGACGACATCTGCGTGGAACGGAATGACATCGATTGCCGCGTCGATTGCCATCGGCGCTCATGTAGCAAATGGATTTGTATGGACATTGACGTTGAACGTGTCATGACCGCCGTCAGGCAGCGGTTGAAAAACGCATCACAACGAATGCTTCCAGTAGCTGTCTAATCGGAGCAAGTACTGTGAGGCAGGATGCAATTTGGATTCAGCGATGGCGCGTGCCACTCGGGTTCGTCTGTGGGGCCGCATTCATCTGGCTTGCGCGACCTACTCGCTTCGCTCTCGCCGCCGGCGCTGTGGTGTCTTTAGTCGGTCTCGGTGTGCGGGCGTGGGCAGCGGGTCACATCCGAAAAAATGCGGAACTGGCAACTTCCGGACCTTACGCCTATACGCGGAATCCCCTCTACTTGGGAAGTTTCCTGTTGGGAGCCGGCTTTACCATCGGCTCCGGTCGCTGGATTCTCGCACTGGCTTTCGCAGCGCTTTTTATTGGCATCTATTTACCGGTTATGCGCGTCGAAGCGTCAACAATGGCGGAGCTTTTCGGTCCGCCGTATAAAATTTACAAGCAAGCGGTACCGCTGTTTTTCCCTCGTCTCACCCCGTTTCGCGCAGGGCAATCAGCACGCGTTACGTTTGATCGGACACTTTACTTACGTTACAGGGAATACCGCGCAGCGCTCGGATTGACAGCAGCCTGGGGACTGTTGCTGCTTAAGACCTACTATAAAATATGAGTAAGCACCGTTTGAGATTGATTTGTTTCCTTTTACTTTTGCTCTTCGCCCTCACAGCTTTGGTGGGAGTGGCGCAGAAGCCGATCCAGCCAGTTCCTTCTCGACCTTTCGAACCTGTCGAACAACTCTTCTATGAGGCCGAATTTTCTAGACTTCTAGTTCGTAAATTAGACGTGGCAGATTTCAAATTCATTGCGACCCGAATTCTTCCTCCTGTCTCCGGACAGGCTGAGCCACAACCGTACGCATTAACGTTCAGTGCTGATGTAGTCAGCAAAGGGTTCTTTGCGAGGCTCTTCAATCTGAAGTTTCGCGAACGCGTCGAGTCGACAGTCGAGCCGGGGTCGTTCACGGTACAAAGGACCACAATTCTAGATGAACAGGGAAAAAGGGTTCGGACCTCCGAAGCTACGTTCGATCCTTCGGAAGGTAAAATGGTCTGGACGCAGCGTGATCCGAATAATCCAGCGCGTGAGCCCCGCATGGTAACGGCAACCTTCTCCGGGCAACTTCAGGACGTGCTCTCTGCGATCTATTTTATTCGGACACAACCGCTGCAGTTAGGTCATTCATTCGAAATCTTCGTCGGCGACAGCGGCCGGGTTTATCGCGTGCCTGTGAAAGTAGTTGAGAAGAAGAAAATGAAAACTATTTTCGGCGCCATTAACGTTTGGCGCGTGGAGCCACAACTATTCGGCGCTGATAGTTTGATTGACGACGAGAAAGGTGAGTTCACGATTTGGATCACTGATGACAATCGTCGCATTCCTGTCGGCGGCCGCATCAAGAGTGACTTCGGGACTTTCGATATTAAACTCAAGAAGGTCGTCTACAACCCCCTAGATTCCTCGAAGTCTCAAATAAGCAACCGTTAATCATCGGGCACCGGGGTGCGTCTGCCTTCGCTCCTGAGAATACACGTGCGGTACTGCCGCGCTGTTTGACACAGGAGTGGAGCGTCAGAGGCGCATACTGCCGCAACGGTTAATTTCGCGCGCATTGGAAGTCAACGCAAATGAGCTGGCGGTAAATTACAACTTAGTGAGCGAATCATTGGTCGAAGAAGCCAGAACCAATAGCATAAAAACTATCGTATGGACCGTAAATGATCAGGCATGGGTTGCGCGTGCATCACAAATTGGAGTTGATGCACTGATTACGAATAATCCGCGCAAGTTCGTGCCGGCTCGTAAGGTATACGCTGAAAGTTAGTGTGAACCTCCAAACACCACTGGTTTTCTGAGGGCGAGACGCACCGTAGAGATTCACGTTGGCAGCTAGTAGCTCCCTTAATGCTGCCGTCCAGGAAGCGGAGTTGAACACTCAGCATGTTCGCGCGAACCAGCCCTCCGCACCCATTCGCAACGCCTGTAGGAGAAATTTAACAGGCTCTTGTACATTGATTCCGTGAGTAACTCCCTGCCTCCGCCAAACCGTTTCTTTGTTTCTTCTGACTTTTCAGTTTACTACCGCACAGTAAAGCAGCTCACTTGGCAGACGCCGCCGACAACAGCATTCGGATTACTCAATGTAATCGATGGAGATCTGACGTTCAGAACTGGCGAACGCACGGGCGAGATGACAACGCTCGACTCCCTGATTCTGGATGCTAACCAGGTGCTTACGATTAACGGCAAAACAGTCCAATTACTCTATCTTACAATGTCACCGTTGACTGTCGTTCAGCATGCAGTGTCAATGCATCTCGTCGTTCCCCAGTCGACGGTCGGTTTCTCAACAGATGTGATTCGGAGTGACCCCGTGCTGCAAGGACTGACAAGAAACATAACCGTGGAGCTGACAACCGAAAAACCCGGGCGTGAAATGTTCATGCACGCTCTGGCTGAACAAGTCACGATTCATCTACTGCGTAGGTACGCTACGGTTCGACAATCTGAGGAGCTGGAACTTTCACGAGTGGGTTTAATCGACCGCCGAATCCGGCGATCGGTTGAGTTGATGCACGCGCAGTTGGATCAGAACTTGTCGTTGCGAACGATTGCGGCAGCGTCCTTCCTGTCGCCATTCCATTTTGCGCGGTTGTTCAAGCAACTGATGGGTGTTACGCCCCACAATTACCTCGCTGCCGTTCGATCGAATCGAGCTGCAATCCTGTTGGCGCAAACGGATATCTCCGTCACACAGATTGCCGCGCGAGTCGGCTATCAAAGTTCAAGTCATTTCACGAAAGCTTTTCGACAGGCCACGGGCGCCACTCCCCGAGAATTCCGCAAAGCGTTGATAACCTCGTAATTGCCCACTCCGCAATTCATCGCCATTTTTTAGCAAGATTCGGCGCGACACGATGGCGCCGCTAAAGTTATGATTCAGATACTTTTAGTTCGTCGTGGGCTGTTTGCCATTCAGTGGCGGCGAAACCACACGCGATCACATTAGGCTACGGCAAGGTAAATATGAAGGATCGCGACAACTGATTCATTACAAAGTGCTGCTCATGCGACCGTGCAAGGTCCATGACGTGCAATGGAATGAAGCGACGAGTTTGACCTGGGAGTGAAGAATCAGCATGCGTCACCCGCGCCTTCGGGCGGAGTTGAAGAGGCGCGACAGATTCTGTAGCTGCCCACGTTGATACCGCGGCACAAGGCCGTGGCATCTGAGAAACCTAACTGGAGAACCTCGCATGTCGTCAAAGCAACAAATTAAAATTCAACCAGCGCAAGGGAAACTCGGAGTGCTGCTCGTGGGACTGGGCGCAGTTAGTACCACGTTCATCGCGGGAGTAGAAGCTATCAAAAAGGGCTTCGCGCAACCGATTGGCAGTCTCACGCAGATGGGAACCATTAGGCTCGGCAAACGAACCGAGAATCGAGTTCCATTGATCAAAGACTTCGTACCCCTTGCTCGGTTGCAAGATATGGTGTTTGGCGCGTGGGATATTTTTCCCGACTCAGCGTATGAAGCGGCGCTGAACGCTGGCGTGTTGGAGAAAGAGTTGCTAACCCAACTTAAGGAGCCGCTCAAAAAAATTCGGCCGATGAAAGCTGTCTTCGATCAGCAGTATGTGAAGCGACTCAGCGGAACGAACGTTAAGTCGGGTAAGAATAAGTTCGAGTTAGCGCAGCAACTGATTGATGAGATTGCGGAGTGGAAGCGTCGGAACAAATGTGCACGGGTCGTGATGATCTGGGCAGCGTCGACCGAAATTTTCTTAAAGACTCATCCCGTCCATAAGACGATTGAATCGTTTGAGAAAGCGATGCGCGAAAACCACAAAACGATTGCCCCTTCGATGATTTATGCGTATGCAGCATTGAAATCCGGAATTCCTTTTGCCAATGGCGCACCGAACCTCACGGTGGATATCCCAGCCTTAATGACGCTGGCGGAGAAGAACAAACTCGCGATTTGCGGTAAGGATTTCAAGACTGGACAGACGTTGATGAAAACGATTATCGCTCCCGGCCTAAAATCTCGCATGCTCGGACTACATGGGTGGTATTCAACTAACATTCTCGGTAACCGAGATGGGGAGGTACTGGACGATCCTGACTCATTCAAAACGAAGGAAGAATCAAAGCTGTCTGTACTGGAATACATCCTCCAGCCTGACGTTTATCCAGCTCTCTACAAAGACTTTTCCCATGTGGTGCGTATCAACTACTACCCGCCTCGCGGGGATAACAAAGAGGGCTGGGACAACATCGACATCTTTGGCTGGCTCGGTTATCCAATGCAGATCAAGATCGACTTCCTTTGTCGCGACTCTATTCTGGCGGCCCCCATCGTGCTGGATCTTGCGCTGTTTATCGATCTCGCGCAGCGCGCGGGGATGAAGGGTGTTCAGGAGTGGCTTTCCTTCTACTTCAAGTCGCCGCAGACGGCGCCGGGACTCTACCCGGAACACGACATCTTCATCCAACTGATGAAGCTCAAGAACACACTTCGGCACCTTCGCGGTGAAGACCTTATTACGCATTTGGGACTCGAATACTACGATTAGGGGTATTCATCTAGTTTGAATCACAGGTGACTTTTTTGGGCAAGCCGTGCATTAAAACGTGTAGCGAGATTCCCGCGCAAACGATTCCTCCTCACTGATTCGTACAATTTATTGTCAGCTGCTCTTGACACGAATTGTCATACGTTTCTTTATTTGGCGTTCCGCGCAATTTCACGAAATCCACTTTTCCTCCAATATTTTGTGGTGACAATCGGCGCGGAGTTGTATATATAGCATTCTGCTTGTCGGTCAATTTTGGCCGGGAATACTGATTCGGGAAACGAAGCTCTTGAAGGTTGCATCAATTTATGTGCGGATCGTTCCTTGCGTAGACGATTGGGTGGCGCAGTGGGCCACTGATATTGATCCCAGGATTTGATGGCTTGCAAAGCCCACGGATCGGACTCGTAAGGAGGACGCGGATGTTAGCGGAAATCGAGATGGCGAAACTAATGGAAATGGACAACATGGGTACGATCTTTCTAGATCCGGATCAAAAGAGCCCGCGTGCTCAGGATTTCGAAGAACGCCTGTCGGCGCGGATTGTGGGACAGGAGCGCGCCGTCAGACGCATGAGCGGCCTTTATCAAATTTTTTTGGCGGGCATGAACCCGCCAAACCGCCCTATTGGCACGATGCTTTTCCTCGGCCCAACTGGCTCAGGTAAAACGCGCGTGATTGAGGCAGCGGCAGAGGTTCTCTACGGAGATCCTAACGCAATAGTGAAAATCGATTGCGCAGAATTTCAGCACTCTCACGAAATCGCCAAGCTCATTGGTTCGCCTCCGGGATACCTCGGCCATCGCGAAACTTCGCCGATGCTGACGCAGGAAAATCTGGATCGAATGCACACCGACGATATGAAGGTGTCGCTCGTCCTTTTCGACGAAATTGAAAAAGCGTCTGATAGCCTCTGGCAATTGCTGCTCGGTATATTAGACAAAGCAACTCTAACGCTGGGCGACAATCGGCGCGTCGACTTCTCGAAAGCCATGGTGATCATGACGTCGAACCTTGGCGCACGCGAAATGTCGGAGTTGATTTCCGGGGGTATCGGTTTCGCACCCGGAAAAGGCGTTAAGAATCCAAATGACACCGATGTCGATCAGAAAATTTATCGAACGGCAGTTGAAGCAGCTCGCCGTAAGTTTTCGCCCGAGTTCATGAATCGGATCGATAAGGTCGTGGTATTTCGCTCCCTCAAGGAACACCATCTGCGTCTGATCCTCGACCTCGAATTGCAAGCAGTTCAGGATCGAATCATGCAATCAGCCGGTACCAAGTTTGTCTTTCAGTGTTCTGACGTGGCCAAAAACATGCTGCTGAAAGAAGGGCTTGATTTCAAATATGGCGCACGTCATTTGAAACGTTCTGTCGAGCGCTTCCTGGTCTATCCTTTGTCAAATTTGGTTGCCACTGGGCAGATCGGCCTCGGTGACCTGGTAAGTGTCGATGTCGACAGAGGCACCAATCGTTTGGTTTTCTCGAAACGTTCTGGTGGTGCGTTAATTCAGGAAATACCGAAGACGAGTGCTCCTGAGGTTGCCAGTGAATCGCTGTCTGGTGGGGTTGGGTTGCCAATTCCACAAGTAAGCAAGGCGGCTAAAAAGGGACACGGTCGCGGCGACAAATCTGAGAACTAGCGAAACTGTTTTTTGATCTGAAGCGCTGCCGCTGAAAAGTGGCGGCGCTTTTGCATTTGCAGTCGCGTAGAGCCACGGATCGAGAACCAACAATCAATTCTGGCTAAGGGTTCAGTTTGCGCAACGACTCTTGCGCAATGCGGGAAAGATATGGGTCCGAGGCAGTAACAACTGTTTGGAGAGCTGCAGTTGCTGTTTGGTCTCCAATCGTACCGAGCGCGCGTGCAGCCTCACGTCGAATGTCTGAATCAAGTTTGTCGTTGGTGACTGTCGCGATCAATGCGGGCGTCCCCGCCCTGCTGCGTATCCGTCCAAGCGCAATCGCGACCGCGCGTAAAACAAATGGGTTTGTTTCTCGTTTGGGGCGCTTCTCTCCTTTTGCCGGCGCTGAAAGATTCGGAGCAAGCGTGTTGGCAAGCGGCACAACGGCAGCCGCATCTACCAATTCTCCAAGCGCAACCGCGGCGGCGCCGCGTACTCCGGGTTCCTTATCATTCATCAAATGCTGCACAAGCGGTTGCGTCGCGTTCCGGCTATGTGTGAAACCTAAAGCATACATAACTTCACGACGAACGAACTCGTCTTTGTCGTTCGCGAGCGGTATTAGTGCGGAAACGCTCTCTTCAGTACCTAATCCCAGTGCTGCCTTTGCTGCAACAGCCCTGACCTTTGGTGAAGCATCTGTTAAGGCTAAGCCACTAGCCTGAGCGGCCGCGGGCAAGTGCATCGCCATCAGCTTCATCACTGCGTCGCGACGCTCCTCTTCATCTGCTGAACTCAATCTTTGCCGTTGTTTTTCGATTTCGACTTGTGCAGGTGTGAGATGCTGATTTGACTGGCCAGCGCTAATGCGAGCAGAGATCAAGAGCACGCCGACAACAAAGATGCTGTATAGCGCGAGCCATACTCGTGAATGGCGATAATGCACCAGACTCATCAGCTTAGCTGCCCGCGCTTGCTTTCGCTGCTCTCTTCTCTGCCTTACGGCGTACCGCTTCCCATTCGAAAGCCTGGCGCGCACGGCGATTTTCGCGAGCGTCTGCCAGCACCGCTAATACTTCGTCTTCCCACATTGAAGGTGCAGAACGTGAGCGTCGCATTGATTCCATTATGGCTATGTAATCCAGAACTTCCTGCACTTCGGTATCGGTTAGCGCATCGAGCTTGAGGGCGAGAAACTGACGCTGACTGATTTTTTTGGCCATCTGCTTACTCCTTTTTAGCCAAGGCAACGGTGCGACAAATTCAAACACTGCAACGCAGCAACTCAGTTTCGCAAACACAACAGCCAGATCAAATCGGGTCAAAGCGAGAAATGGTGAATTGACTGTTGGGGCTGGAAATATACACGAGCGAAAAGCAGTGAGGCAAGGATCTGCGAAGGGATCGTTTTTAATCTTTGCACTCTCGGCTTCGGTGTTTGTCCCGGTATCAGTGGTCCGTACTTTGTGGTTCGTGGTCCGGTTCCGTTCTCATCGGGTTGAAAGGAAATTAAACCCAACTGACTACGGACAACTGCAGGCCACTGGCGAACTCCAAAGACCAGTGCCCTCTTAATCTATTCGCGAGGCGAGTCCGTGCATCGTATCTACTATCAGCACGGCGATAGGTGGATAGACGACAAGATCAGGAACTAACAAGGCGGTGGAAGTGTAGGCGAGCATCGTCGAATGAACGACGCCCCGAGGACGAAATAGCATTGTGATGTCATTGAAAAAATCCTGAGTGTGCCAGCCAATGTACAGACCTATGCCGACACTCAACGCATAACCAACAAGCAGGAACGTGTAGGCCGAAAAACGAGTAAACGGTTGTTCGGGAGTCTTGTCTTCGCGAATGATCGACTCCTGGATCGGCTTTGGAATATAAGTGTAATGTTGCAGATACTCACGAAGCCTTGTGAATAGATGCCACACCCCGATGACAAAAAGCGTGAGCACTATAGTCCGGCCGAAATAATCAAAGAAGTCCCAGAGTTGGGGACGGATCATTGCGACAAAAAATGTGGAGAGAAAGAGCGAAACGGTGGTGAATACCGCACGTTGCCGTTCGTTGTTTTCCTTTCGATCGCGCTCCAGTACCTCGTCGACCAATCGATCCCACTTTGCCTGGACAGCCAGATTGCGAGCGCGTTTTGCGTGCGGATTGTCTGATTCAAGGATTGAATAGCTGCGGTTCTTTTGAGCGAATAACTGTTCGTCGTAGTAAGCGCGCTCCTGCGCGTCACTCAACGTATGATAAGCCTTTGATAGAAGCGCAAATTCCCTTGCCGCTCCTTCGGAGCCACGGTTAAGGTCTGGGTGTCGCTGCCGCGCAAGTTTCCTATAGGCCGATTTAATTTCAGCGCGGCTTGCATTCGCGTTAATACTTAAAATTTTGTAGTAGTCAATCACTGCGCTTTCTGTAACTCCTCAAAAACGCCAGCGATAAATGCGGGCTTTCTTCAAACAGGCCGTCTCAGACGCGGGAAATTATACCACTACAAGCGCAGATTATGACCTGATGTGTGTTGAGGTATTTGAGAGGGGTGCCAAAGGGCGGTCGAAAATTCCTCGAGCGGCATTCGAGGGGCGAGGACAATTGAGGTTTATGGTGACTCGCACCCTTTGGCTTTGGTACGGCATCGTACAAGACGTGTGCCGGACCTCCATAACAGGAAATTTCAGCAAAAAGCAATCTGGCGGCAGCAACCAAAGTTTTTTGTGTTCACTGAAGGCTACAGTAGTGTGTGCCGTCGTCTACAGTGTTAAGCGGGCTGATCTTTGCGAGAGGCGCGTTCCACAATATTGATGAGTGTCTGAACAGCGATACCCGTCGGACCCTTGGACCGGTACGGTTTTGCTTCATCACCCCAGGCGGTTCCCGCGATGTCCAGGTGCGCCCATGCGACATCATCAGCGAACTCTTTGAGGAACGCAGCAGCGGTTATGGTCCCCGCTTTGCGACCACCAACATTCTTGATATCCGCAATGTCAGATCGAATCTGCTTTGAGTACTCCTTATCGAGTGGCAACTGCCAAAACTTCTCTCCGACTTCCTTTCCGGCGTCGATGATCTCATCGATTAACGCCTGATCTGTACCAAGAACCGCAGCGTTAACATCTCCAAGCGCGATTGAAACAGCCCCTGTCAGTGTGGCCATATCGATAATGCTCGTAGCGCCCAGCTTCTTGGCGTATGCCATAGCATCCGCCAGGATCAACCGGCCCTCCGCATCTGTGTTGATGACTTCGATCGTCTTTCCAGTCATCGCACGCACAACGTCGCCAGGTTTAGTCGCTTTACCTGATGGTAAGTTCTCAGTGCAAGGAGCGACTCCCAGGATCGGGATCGGAGGTTTCAACTGTGCGATAGCTCGCATCGCTCCCATGACTGTCGCGCCACCAGTCATGTCATATTTCATCAGCTCCATATTCTCGCCCGGCTTTAGCGAGATACCACCCGAATCAAACGTGACGCCCTTTCCAACCAACGCAAGCAGCTCGTTCGTCTTGCCGTCGAAGTTTGCCGGAGTGTATTTGAGCACGATCAATTTCGGTGGCTGGTCCGACCCTCTTGAGACACTAAGTAGCGACCCCATTCCTTCCTGCTCCATTCGAGCCTGGTCCAGCACGTCGATACTGAGACCAAACTCGTTCGCGATTTCACGCGCCCGTTCGGCCATGTCTGAAGGAGTCATGTAGGCACCAGGTTCGTTTGCCAGGTCTCGCGTAAAATTAATCGCCTCGCCGATTATTCGACCACGCTCAACGCCTGAATTCAGAACTTGCTCGTCTGCGTCAGCAATTAGTATTACGGCCCGCTCAACCTGCTTCTGGTCCTTCTCAATCGTTCGATATTTGTCTGGATCGAATGTCCCGATGAACAGCCCGCAAACAGCTGCTTGTGCGCTTTGCTCCGGCTCAACCGATGATCCACGCGCAACGATCGCAATTGACTTCATATTTTTCGAACGCAGCGACCTCAATGCGGTGCCTGCCATCTCAGAGATTTGAGCGGCGTGATAGTCTTTCCTATCGCCTACACCCACGAGCAACAGACGTGTCGCCTTCAGCTTATCGTTCCCGATAATGTGTAAATATGCTGTCTCGCCTTCTTTACCGGTTAGTTCTCCTGCATCCAGTGCAGAGCTCACTAATCCTCCAGATAGATCATCCAACTCTTTCAAGAAACCATCACTTGCTTTCTCGTCTTTAAAAATCGCGACCGCGAGCGCCTGAACGTCGACCTGGTCAATAGGACTATGGTTACCTTCAACTTGCATGTGAGTGCATTCTCCCGTGTGACTTAAAATAATAGATGAGTTAACGATTTCGCTGTTTCAATTGCGCCCTGGTTTCGCGTTCAACCGTGCGACGCATTTCAGTTTCTCTCTTGTCGTACAGCTTTTTGCCTCGAGCAACACCAACCTCAACCTTGATGCGTCCGTTCTTAAGATACATCTGTGTCGGAACCAACGTCATTCCCTGTTTGGCACTGGCTTCGTCGAGCCGAGCGATCTCGCGTCGATGCAGCAGCAGTTTTCGGGTTCGAAGAGGTTCGTGATTCTCCCGATTGCCATGAGAATAAGGTGAAATATGCGCATTGAACAACCACGCTTCACCGTCGCGAACCGAAATGTACGCCTCTTTCAGTTGAACGCGGCCGCCCATGGCGCTTTTTACTTCAGTGCCCGTGAGCGCGATACCAGCTTCGTACTTATCGGAGATGTGGTAGTTGTGAAATGCGGATCGATTCGCCGCCAGCAATTTTTCTTCCTTCGCCACCGTCGTGTATCAAGCGAACAAGTTCATTGGACCGCGTTCAGTTTTATATCCAGCACATCATGTCGGGTAATGATTCCCGTAATCCGACCGTATTCCTCAACCAACACGGCAGGACTCGTTTGCAATCTGCGCGTGACTTCCGTTGAACTCGCATCAACGTCGACTGTCGGAAAACTCGATTCCATAACCTCGCTAATTGGTGACTCAAGCAACTCGCGATTGCGAACAACTTTTGCCAAGACCCGGTTTTCACGGACGGACCCAACTGCTCGACCGTCTTCGAGTACTGGTATTTGAGTCAACCCAAGCTCGTCCATCTTTTGTAAGGCTTCGGCAACTCTGTCTGTTGGCCTTACTGAGATCAATGCTCGCGGCGCCTGTGGTTTTTTCGTTCCGCTGATTAAGCCGGCGGTGATCCGCTGTGGTTCGAGCAGCCTCTTCTCTTTCAACCACTCATCGGAGTGATGCTTGCTCAGATAATGTTCGCCGGTATCACAAACGATGAAAACTATAATCGCATTTTCATCGAGTCCGCTGGCTACGCGCAGCGCCGCAGCCAGATTCGTTCCGGTTGAACCGCCACAAAAGATACCCTCGATCCGTCCCAACAAACGTGACATTTCAAACGATTCACGATCCGTAACATTTATTACTTCGTCGACGTATTTCATATGAACATTAGGTGGCACGATCTCCTGACCGATACCTTCGACCAGATATGGCGTCGCTTCAACTATCTTTCCCGTTTCCTTATATGTCTTGAAAATGGATCCGTACGGGTCGGCCCCGATGATTCTGATTGCAGGATTTTGCTCCTTCAAAAATCGACCAGTGCCGGAGATAGTGCCGCCAGTTCCGAGACCCGCCACGAAATGAGTAATCGCTCCATCTGTTTGTTCCCAAAGCTCAGGTCCTGTCGTGCGATAGTGAGCCTCGGGATTAGCGGGATTCGAATACTGATCCGGATAAAAAGAGTTTGGCGTTTCAGCAGCGATTCGGCGAGCAGTTGAGACGTAATGGTCCGGCGTACCCGGCTTGGCTGAGACCGGTGTGATAACAACGTCTGCTCCCAAAGCTTTCAGGTATCGAGATTTTTCAACGGAGGCCTTATCGGTCATTACGAAAATACATTTGTAGCCCTTCACGGCTGCTGCGAGTGCTAGCCCAATTCCCGTATTTCCCGACGTCGCTTCCACCACAGTACCGCCTGGTTTCAAAATGCCTTCGCGTTCGGCGGCTTCGATCATTGCGACGCCAATGCGATCCTTGACGGAATATCCCGGATTTAGACTTTCCATTTTGGCGAATATTTTCGGTTCTCCCGAATAAAATCGACTAAACGATTCATTGGCTTGTCGCAGAGGCTCTGATA
>JBHEMC010000014.1:0-64350 GCA_046262775.1 Pyrinomonadaceae bacterium
GCTCAACAACGAGGTAAGCACCCGTTCTTGCGCAGTGTTTACTCGTTGCAGCGCGCCTGAAGGCTCGATGCGTCGCAGAATGTCTGGCTTTAGGGCCCACGTGGGAGTCGCAAACGCGTTCTCATTAAGGAACCGAACCGCAGCAGACTGCTTTTCTCGCGGCACGATCGTAAACCGCACGCCGTCTTGCCCCGCGTGTTTCTGCTGAGAATTAAAACCACCTACGATAGCGGCTACGTGGCTCAACTCCGTCGCCCACTGACCAAGCATTCGACCGTAGAGCTCTTCGAGATCGTCGTAGGGGTCACCTGGGTGTGAAGTGGCTGGCAGCAGCATATCTGCAACACGCTGTAAATTTTTAATGCCAAGAGCGGTCGACTGAACCGCATCCGCATCACCTACAGCCTCCGTGTTCTCACCTGGGTCAGAACCACGACTGTTTGCAGTCGAAAACCTAAGCCACGGTTTTGAATCCTGTTCGCGTGCCCATTGATCCAGCGTTTTCTTTTCTTCGTCTGGTGTCTTGGCTCCTGGAATCGGTTTGTATCCCCACATCGTCGCCCACTTGTCGTAAGGTCCTATGCGAGGAATCAAGTCTTCCGCAGGAATATTGTCCTCGGGTTGTGCAACATAGTTGAAACGAGAGTAGTCCATCAGCGTGGGCGTGTGGCCCATAGTTTTTAACCACTGCGGGTCTCGTATTTTATCAGCCGGATATAATGCACTTGCTTTCATGTTGTGTTGAAAACCAAGCGTATGACCCACCTCGTGGGCAACGACATACTCAACGAGGCGACCCATCAACTCGTCAGACAATGGCAACTTCTTTGCGCGTGCATCCAACGGACCTACCTGGAGAAAATACCAGTCGCGTTGCAGGTTCATCACGTTGTGGTAGTACTGAATGTCTGACTCGAGTATCTCGCCAGTGCGAGGATCAGAAACATGTGGTCCTGACGCATTCTCGATCGTCGACGGCAAATAACGAATGCAAGAATATCGTGCGTCCTCGGCATCCCAGTTTGGATCCTCTTCTTTCGAAGGCGCTTCCTTTGCAATAATCGCATTCTTAAATCCGGCTGCTTCGAAAGCCGGCTGCCAGTCTTCAATTCCCTTTTTTATCCACTTGACCCACTTCGCCGGAGTAGCAGGATCGACGTAATACACGATCGGCTTAATTGGCTCCGACAGATCGGCATTTGGATCTTTCTTCTCAAGTCGCCATCGGGTGATGTAGGTTCGACGCGGGGCCCGCTGTTCGTCGACGCCATAGTCAGTTTGTTGAATAGTGAAATAGCCGACCCGCTCGTCGAACAAGCGCGGCATCATGGGCCTTTCAGGTAACTTCACCATGCTGTAATGCATAACAACAGTCGCGTTAGAGCCGGCCCTCATCCCCTGCGCAAATGGATTTGGAGGCGGCTGCGGGCCTGGTGCGCCGGCTGTTGGTGTCATGTCAGGAGGTGATGTGTAGGTTTGTGAAACTTCGATCTCAATATTTGTTGGGAAAGACTTGGTTTTCTCAATAAACGAGCGGGTTGCGTCAAAGCCTCGTGCCCGTAAACGAGTGCGCGCACTGAATTCAGTGACCTCAGTCGTAAAGAGTTTGCTAACGTCGATGACTGCGGAATCGTCTTTGCCCAAAGCTTCGATATTGAATGCCATGATTATCGTGTCGTTGTTAGCCGCCTGGACGGCGCGGGACACCGGTAGTTTGGGATCAGCAACCACATCGTACGACACGTTGCGCAGGAGAATACGATTATTCTTTCGTTCCCACTTGACCACTCGATTACCAGCCGCCTGACCTCCATAACCCACGCCCAGCGTTGTTCGCGCAATTTGACTTACCCAGAGAAACTCCTTGCCGAGCTCGCTCTTGGGAATTTCGTAA
Source organism: Pyrinomonadaceae bacterium (assembly GCA_046262775.1). Classification (GTDB taxonomy): domain Bacteria; phylum Acidobacteriota; class Blastocatellia; order Pyrinomonadales; family Pyrinomonadaceae; genus PSRF01. The sequence continues at coordinate 1,895 of JBHEMC010000014.1, forward strand.
TAGACCTTCTCTTTTACTGTATGGATCGTGAAGATGCCATCATCACTCTTAGCTTCCTTCGTAATGACCTTGTCGTAGGGCTTGATCTCGGGTTGCTGATCGGACCGCCCGGGCCGTTCCTGTCCGGCGCCTGCCGTTGGAGTTTGGGGTTCCTGCGCACCGGCGTGAGAGCGGGGCGCAAACACGACTAGTGCAACAATGAAGAGTGTAAGAAGAATTGAGACGGGCAAAGTTCGATATCGCATTCGCATGCGTTAGCTCCTTCCAAACATATTTATGACGCTTTCGAGTGCAGACCGGCGAAGAAGCCATTATTGGACCGAGCCCGAAGAATTAAAAGGATTATCGATGGGTTATGGTCGACTGTGTGGCTGGCGCCGCGCTAAAGGTTGAAACCGCGCGACACAATAATCGGAACGGGCAAGGCTAGTCAATCCGCCATTCGGGGTGGTACGTAAAGCCTATCTCTGGGCCCAATACTACACGTGACTCAACTTCGACCGTGTTTCAGTACTGAGCGAGGAGCTATGCGCGCTGCATTGCCACGCGCTTTCTCGTCTTCGACTCGTTCTGTTTTCGCTTCGAGACGGCTAAGGTAGATCTGTCACTCAGAAGAGGTAACGGATTGATTGCTCCGCTCGTCGTGTAAATACCGAAGTGAAGATGCGGCGGTGTACCCTGCGCATTACCTGTCGTACCTACAAAACCGAGCAATGTATCAGTGGTCACGGGTTGTTCGGTTTCCAAGCCAGGCGCATATGAACTCAAATGCGCGTAATAGTAGATGCGGCCGCCTGCTCCTATTACGGAAACTGTCTGTCCGCCAAGATGATTTTCGCCGATGTTAAAAACGTAGCCGGGAGTAGCGGAATAAACCGGGGTTCCCTTCGCCGCAAAGATGTCCTGACCTTCGTGCAGCCTATCTGTACCTCGCGCCGCATGCCAGGTATTTGCAATTTGCTTTTTCGTGACATCTTTTAGCGGCATGCTCACCTTAGTGTCAGGTGCTTCTGTGTACAGTTGCGCGACACGTACATAAAAGAATAGACCTTCAACGACAGTAGCTCCTGATGCCGAAAATAAAGCAATCAACAAAGCCGCAGTTGCTAATAAAACTAATGCTTTTCTCATGCCCATTTTGTGATGCAGGCCAGGACGTAGTCGTTGCAAAACCTTAAACACCAAAGAATGCCGTTTCATAACTTTAAAACGAACTCATGGCAACCGTGTTCCCGCAAAATAATGATTGGTACGTTGAAAATCTGATGGCTTTGGAACCGCCTGAGTTGTTACCGGATCGTTTTGGTGTTGAGACACAGTCGTTTATCATCTGTTCGCTTACAACAATCCACATTCGAAGACGCAAATTGGATGTCAAACATACGAACGTTCGTTGAAGAGTTTAAGGTGACGATTGAAACAGCCGCGACGCGCCTGCACGCCATTTCAGACACACAGAGTCAGCTCGACACGAATGACAGGGCGTGGTGTCCCAAACAAATTATCGGGCATTTGATTGACTCCGCAGCACATAACCACCAAAGATTCGTGCGCGCACAATTCAAGGACGATCTCAGGTTCGAACCATACGAGCAGGATCGGTGGGTGGAACTTCAACAATACACCCGCGAGCCATGGCATCGACTTGTCGACTTGTGGAAAAACTACAACCTGCATTTGGCTCATTTGATTTCGAACATTCCCGCCGGCGTTTTGCAGACCCAACGGACGCAACACAATCTCGATCAGATTGCGTGGCAAACGGTCGAAACTGATCAACCAACTACACTGGACTATTTCATTAGAGACTACGTTGGACATTTACGACATCACCTCGCCCAAATCTTTCCAGGCGAGAGCGACTGACATGGAGCAACTATATGGCGTTTACGTATGAACAACTAAAACACAAAACCGTAGCCGAACTGCGTGATATCGCCAAGGGCGTTGAACAGCACGATGCCGTGCAGGGGTACACGCAAATGAACAAGGAACATCTTCTTGTCGCGATTTCGAAAGCCCTTGGAATACAACATGAACACCATGACGTCGTTGGTGTCGACAAAGCTTCGATCAAAGCCAGAATCCGCGAATTGAAAACTAAACGCGATGCCGCCGTCGCTGCACACAATCATGGTGAGCTAAAAACGGTGAGGCGCACCATTCATCGTTTGAAGCGACAGATCCACAAAGCAATGAGTTGAACCGCGTCATTCATTGAATTTGGGATTTGGGGGGGGGCTCCCAGCTTGTGGCAGCCGAGGCCGGTCTAAACGTTCTATTAGCATTGGTTTTGAGGACACGTTCACTTTAGAGATCTCTCAAACATCAACAACTGATCGTGCGCTTTATAGGGCGGTCGGCTTTTGTCGTGGGCTTCTTTCATTGCCGCGATACCGGGTTCAGTCACTTCTCTCGAAAACTTTCAATGACAATTGACTTTCGTTCTCAACTAGCATAGAAACTGCCGTCGTAGCACCCGTACAAATTGAAACACTAGAATCCGAGGTAGCTTATGAAACGAGCTATTACCTTGAACGTGAATGGTGTCGCTTACCATCACGAAGTTGAACCACGTCTACTCCTGGTCCATTTTCTACGCGACACGTTGGGTCTCACCGGCACGCACGTCGGTTGCGAAACTTCGCTCTGTGGCGCCTGCTCAGTGTTACTCGACGGTCAGGCAGTCAAGTCGTGCACTATGTTTGCCGTGCAAGCTGATGGAGCATCTATCACGACAATCGAAGGATTCGCGAGTAAGGGGAACCTGCATCCTGTACAGGAAGGATTTTGGGAAAAACATGGACTGCAATGCGGATATTGCACGCCAGGAATGATCGTAGCTGCGACCCAACTTCTCGACCGCAACAAGAAACCATCGCGTGACGAGATCTGCCACGGTCTGGAAGGAAATCTGTGCCGCTGCACCGGTTATCAACACATCATTGACGCGGTTGAATACGCCGCGAAGAAGGCCAGCGCCGCTTAGATCCATTCCAATTAAACCTACAAACGTTGGAGGCCTTTATGGCGAACAAATATGTCGGACAGCGAGTCAAGCGAACCGAAGACCCTCGACTTATAAAAGGTCTGGCCCACTACGTTGACGATATCCGTCTGCCTGACACACTGCACGTTTCCTTTGTTCGCTCTATCTATGCCCACGCACGCATTAACAGCGTCGATATATCCAGGGCGGCAAACCTACCCGGTGTGGTGGCTATCTACACAGGCAAAGATGTGGCTGAAAAAATCGGACCTGTGCCCTGTGCGGCTGCATTGCCGGATTTGAAAATTCCCCATCATCACGTTTTAGCTACTGACAAAGTCTATTTCGTCGGCCACCCACTTGCGGCGATTGTTGCGACCGACCGTTACGTCGCGCAGGATGCGGCGGACCTTGTGATGATTGACTATGATGAACTGCCGGTCGTGGTCGATGTGGAAGAAGCGGCAAAAGGCGGGACGGTCATTCACGAGAGCTTTGGTGACAACATTGCTTACAAACTGACTGCCGGAGAAGGCGACATTGAGGCGGCACTCTCGTCGGCAGATCGCATCGTCAAACAACGAATACTGCACAATCGACTCGCGCCAATCGCAATGGAACCGCGTGGCGTACTCGCTCGTTACTTCCCCGGTGAAGAGGAATTGACCTTATGGTCATCAACTCAAATTCCTCACTTGATGAGAACACAAGTGGCATTGATGGTTGGCATTCCGGAAAACAAGCTGAGAGTGATTACGCCTGAAGTTGGCGGCGGGTTTGGTTCGAAACTGAATGTCTATGCCGAAGAAGCGCTGCTTAGCTGGATTTCAATTCAGCTTGGCAAGCCGGTCAAATGGATCGAAACGCGACGAGAGAATATGCAGGCCACAATACACGGGCGCGGACAGGTTGGTGATATTGAGATTGGTTGTAAGAACGACGGTACCATCACCGGCATCAGATATACCGTTCTTGCGGATCTGGGCGCTTACCACCAGCTCCTGACACCCGCCATACCTACATTAACGGGATTAATGCTTTCGGGTGCTTACAAAGTCCCAGCGATACAGATAAACATCACAGGCTGCTTTACAAACAAGATGGCTACTGACGCATATCGGGGAGCCGGGCGCCCCGAAGCAACGTATGTTGTGGAACGTGGCATGGACCTCGTCGCCGCGGAACTCGGCATCGACCCCGCTGAGTTACGGCGTCGGAACTTCCCTGCTGCTGACGAGTTTCCATTCCATACCGCGACAGGCCTCGATTATGACACTGGCGACTACGCGAAAGCTCTCGTCAAAGCTCAGGGGATCGCCGGCTACGGGCAATTACGCCAGGAACAAGTGCGGGCCCGCTCCGAAGGACGGCTGATTGGTATCGGAGTTTCTACGTACGTCGAAATTTGCGCCCTTGGACCATCACAAGCGATGCCGGCTGGGGGATGGGAAAGCGCCACAGTTCGCATAGAGCCGACCGGCAAAGTTACGGTTCTGACTGGCGCTTCACCGCACGGCCAGGGACAGGAAACATCTTTTGCCCAAATCGCCGCTGACGAATTGGGTGTGAATATCAACGATGTCACGGTCATTCACGGTGATACAGGAATTGTCCAATACGGAATCGGCACTTTTGGGAGTCGAGCAACAGCGGTCGGTGGAACTGCGGTTTACGTCGCAATCGAAAAGCTCAAAGAAAAGGCGCAAAAAATTGCGGCGCATATGATGCAGGCCGATACATCCAGAGTCTCCTTTGAAGGTGGGCGGTATTCGGTAGAGTCTGCGGCCGCAGCAGCTGCCGGAACATCGGAGCCCGTTCTGCCTGTTGGGGAGGCCCCAGCGGGTGCTTTGCCTGAACCGACAGGCAATGGCAAAACAAGTCTGACGATCCAGGACATTGCTCTTGCTGCACACATCGCGAAGGAGTTGCCGCCTGATACAGAACCCGGGCTTTCTGCTACTTACTTTTTCGAACCGAAGAATTTTACGTTCCCTTTTGGCACGCACATCGCTGTGGTGGAAATCGATAGGGAAACGGGCGACATCAAGTTTTTGCGCTACGTCGCGGTAGACGATTGCGGCAAAGTCATCAACCCACTCCTCGTCGATGGTCAGCTACATGGGGGAATCGTGCAGTCGATCGGACAGGCGATGTACGAGGAAGTTGTTTATGACGAACAAGGCCAACTCATCACCGGCACTCTGATGGATTATTCAATCCCGCGCGCGTCTCATGTCCCGGCGTTTGAACTGGACCGGACTGAAACGCCTTCGCCGGTAAATCCGCTTGGAGTAAAAGGGGTTGGTGAAGCCGGGACGATCGGAGCGACCCCGGCTATTGTTGGAGCAATCGTCGATGCACTCGCCCCTTTCGGAGTTAAGCATTTGGACATGCCGATCAGACCGGAAAAAGTCTGGCGAATTATCAATGGCCATTGATTCGTTGATTTCATCGAGAGGACAAACACATGTTTGCTGCACCGTTTGATTACGAACAACCCAGCACTCTCGCAGAGGCTGTGGCGCTGTTAGCCAGGGATCCTGAAGCCACGAAAATCCTTGCGGGTGGGCACAGTTTGATTCCCGCGATGAAGTTGCGTTTGGCACAACCACAACTATTGGTCGACATCGCAAGAATAAAAGATCTCTCGTATATACGCGAAGAAGGAGATCAGATTCTGATTGGCGCCACAACGACTCACTATCAGCTTGAATCGTCTGATCTATTGAAACAAACGTGCCCTTTGATACCAGCATGTGGCGCTTCAATCGGCGATGTCCAGGTTCGGAACAAAGGCACGATTGGTGGCAGCCTTGCTCATTCGGATCCTGCCGGTGATTGGCCAGCTGCCGTGCTTGCGCTGCGTGCTGAGTTGGTGGCAACGGGCCCGGGTGGAGATCGCACGATTAAGGCTGAGGATTTCTTTCTGGATCTTCTGACTACCGCTCTTGAACCTGATGAAATTCTGCGCGAGATTCGCATTCGCAAACCTATAGGTGCGTTTGCTCACGTCTATCGAAAAGTTCCGCATCCCGCTTCGGGTTTTGCTGTTGTCGGAATTGCCATTGCTCTTGAACTGGCGCAGGACGGAAAGTGCGAAACAGCAGGCATTGGCATTACAGGTGTGGGACCAAAGGCGTATATCGCACAAAACTCGGAGGCCACTTTAAAAGGATCCCGACTCGACGATTCCGTCATAGCTAACGCTGCGGAACACGTGTGCGATGGAGTTGATCCGAACTCCGATCTTTATGCGTCGGGCGAATATCGTTGCCTTCTCGCAAAGGTCCATCTCCGACGCGCATTGAGCGCTGCTTCTGGAAAACGGTAGATTGAAAGGCCTCGGATGCAGACGCGTTGAAAATACAAGGAAGCTACCAATTAAATGCTAAGCGAGAGCGTGTTTATCAACTTCTTGTGGATAAAGACGTTCTTCAACGTTGTATCCCCGGCTGCGAACAACTCGAGCAGACCGGGCCAGATACATTTGCTGCAACCATTAAAGCCGGCGTTGGCTCAATCAAGGGAGTCTTTAAAGGAAGCGTCCGATTGGAGGAGAGGCGGCCGCCTGAACACCTCCGGCTGGTTATTGATGGCAAGGGCAACCCCGGGTTCATGAAAGGTTCTGGCGACCTAAATTTAGAACAACAGGGCAACAACACATCTATTAGTTACAGCGGTGACGTTCAAGTAGGTGGGACCATTGCCGGCGTAGGTCAGCGAATGATTGAGTCAACTGCGAAGATGATGGCAACGCAGTTCTTCGTTGCAATGGGCGCAGAAGCAGCTGCCTCGCCCGGCGATTCTCCACCACGTCACGGATTTTTTCGAACAACCCTGAGGTGGTTCTCAGGGTGGCTCCGCCGCATGTTGGAAAGATGATTGCAGAACCTATTTCGCTTCCCGTCTTGCTCTAGCGATGAAGTCTTCAATCTCGGACATCTTGCGAGGCAAAGCCGCTGTCATCCACCTGACACCGTCGTCCGTAACTACCATGTCGTCTTCGATGCGCACGCCGATGGACTTGTACTTCTCAAAGGCTGGCGCAATGGCCACTTTAAACTTTTCCCAGTCCTCTAATTTCCATCCAACGGGCATATAGTTTAGTGCGTCAGGGCGAACATAAATGCCTGGCTCGTTCGTAAACACCATACCGGGCGCCAACTTCGATCCGCCTCCGACATCGTGTACGTTCATTCCAAGCCAGTGGGAGGTCCCGTGCATGAACCAAACTCGATACTGAGCAGACTCTCGATCAGTTATCAAACCAAGCTTGAGCAATCCACCCTTGATCACCTCCGTTGCTGCCCGATTGACGTCTGACAGAGTAGCGCCAGGCTTGGCCGCGGTGGCCGCTGCTTCTTGAGCGTCGTAAACAATTTGATAGACAGCGGCTTGAGCCGGTGAGAACGTGCCGTTCACAGGAAATGTTCGCGTCACATCTGCAGAGTAATGGTCGTATTCGGCGCCGACGTCCATCAGTAGCAACTCGCCGGCTGTTACCGGACCTTGCGACTCCTCGTAATGCAGCGTCGTTGCGTTTGGACCACAGCCGACGATGTCCGGATAACCCCAGTTGTCGGCATTGCGTAATTTGAACGTGTACGCAACCTCCGCGTCGACCTCGTACTCCCATTTCGCATTGGCCGCAGCTGCCCATGCCCGTTCGTGAGCTTCCGTGCTGATGTCGATCGCATGTTGCATGATGCGCAATTCCATGGTCGACTTGCGGGAACGCAAATCACTAAAAATCGGCGTCACAGCCTTGATGCTGTACCCTGATGCAAGCCTGGCCCAATCAGACGCAAATCTTTGCTCCTGCTTGTATTCGCGACTGTCGTTTTCACGGGGAACTATCAGGTACAACGACGCGTCGTTCTTGTTTGCCGCATCAAGCAAAGGTTCGAAGCCGTTTCCATTCATCATCCTGGTCGAGGGTGGCAGATCACTGAGAAAAATATTTTCGGGCTGGGGTCGATATGGTTGATGGTTTCGAAGTGCCTGCAGAAATGGGCCAAACTCGGTAGCCTGCCAAATTTCTCGGATTCCCGAAATCGCACGTGCTTCTTCGGGACTGTACATGTGTCCCGTCCAGGTTTCCGCTGCCGGATTACGCCTCGGCATAAATAGAATCTCAGCCGTTTGATTGTTTCCGGGGAGCAGAACAAGTGTTGCACCCTTCTGTTTTAGATTGGTCAGATAATATAGATTGTTCTCCTGGCGATACTGATAATCGACGTCGTTTGTATAGACACGAGGTTCAGAGCTAAACAGAATCAGAAGAGACTTTGGTCCAATCGCTTCCGCGACTCGCGAGCGTCTTCGCGCAAGCTCGGCTAACCGTTCCTTTTCGTCGAATACGGGCGCTGGGGGTGCATAACGGATCACAGATGGCACGCGTCGCTCATTTGCGGCCTTTACGTTCACCGTACCGAGCCGGCAAACGATGAAAATCATCAGGACGGCAAGCACCATGATGATGGTTCGCTTATACACGGAATTGCTCATTTAGCTTCTCCTTACTTTTGAACTGGTCTTTTTATTTGAGCAACGCAGAGTCGAAGTTACGGAGTTGGTGGTACGCGCCGCCTGCGTCTGCCGTTAGTGCGCAGGACCTGTCGCTGGCCATCGGCAGTGACAAGAATGCGTGTTCCGTTAGGCGTGGTGATGATCTGTGAGCCGTCGGGAAAATTCCGAATGACGACGCCGCCAGGCATTACGCGAGTCATTGGCCTGTCTCTACCGGGGAAGGTTGGGACATTTACATCTGGATTGGGAGCGTCGGGTTCGGGCGGATTAAATTTGTCATGTCCGGTATCTGCTCGCTCTCGCGATGAACCCGGGAGCGGGTTACCAGGTTTCTTTCGTTCTTCGGTGCTTTTCTTGACGACGTTTGCTTCAGTCTTCGCCGGCGTCCGTGTGGCGGGAGCACTAGTATTGGTTTCTACGGTGAGCATACTACTGGGTTCAGCTAACGGTGTATCCTGCTCCAAAGGCTTCGGTGTTAACTCAGCAGGCCTATCAGCTCGCTTCAAAGAATAAAACCCCCAGACACTCGCCACTAGTACCAGCACAGCCGCGGCAGAAAGCGCCCATGGCAACGCTCGCTTGGGACCGACGACGCTGTTTTTGTGGACGACAGTCGTTTCGCCCGTAACTGTGGCCGGGGTGGTTGTTAGACGAGTAGCATTCGCCACCGTTGCGGCTGCGGTGGCAAAGAGAACAGTCTGTGCTTCCGTGTTATCTCGTATGGTCGCCGTTTGATTGGTTCGTTTTAGCGCTCTGCGCATTTCCGACGCTGTCGCGTACCGCTGTTCGCGATTTTGGGCCATCGCCTTGTTTAGAACCAAAGCTACACTTGGATCAATTGCGGTGCTCAATTCATTTGCAAGTTGCAATGGATCCGGTTCGCCATTGACAAGCGCGGCAGCACGCGTCAGAGCGTCCGGCGGCTTAACGCCTGTCGTCAAGTGGTATAGCGTTGCTGCCAAACTATATAGGTCGCTGCGTGTATCGGTTCCGAGACCCTGAATCTGTTCCAGTGGCGCATAGTTTGGCGTATAGCCAAAGATGCTGGCCGCAGTTATTTTCGACACATCGCCGCCCTGCCCTTTTGCCAGACCGAAGTCCAAAAGAATGATCTGACCGCGCGACGTAAGTTTTAAATTTTGTGGTTTGATGTCGCGATGGATGATCTGCGGGTCTTGTGTATGCAGGTAGTCAAGCGCGTCGAGTAACTGGTCAGCCCACGTCAAAACCTGATCGACGGGAAATGTCCCGCGTTTGCGTCCCATCGTTTCGGCGAGGTCGTCTCCCTCAATAAATTGCATCACGAGAAACTGTCCATCGCCTTCAGAAAAATGATCGCTGACGCGGGGCAGCGCCGGATGGTGCAATCGCGCCAGCAATCTCGCCTCTCTCTCAAATTGCTTGCGCAAACGCTCGTCCGTGAAGAGCGTCTCTTTTAAGGCGACCGTGGTGTCGAGGCGCTGATCGATTGCTTCGTACACAGCGCCCATCCCGCCCTGTCCGAGCTGTCGGATAACGCGATAGCGCCCTTGCAAAATGGTTTCTGCCGCTAGCATAAATATTTTCCGGATGACGCCGTTGTCACTATTTCCAGTATGGTTTGATCAGGTTTATGGACGTGAAGGGTGGGACGCGCCAATCATCCCATCAAAAGCGCGGCTATTATACACTGCCCATCTGCAACACGAAATCTGCAGTCTCTCACCATTGATCCATAGCTTACATTGAGTGGAGCACGACTTTCGGCGTATGCTACTCACATGAGTCGCAACTTCTCCCTGCCAACTGACGTCATCGATGTTGGACCAAGAAAACAACGTAGATGGCGCTTATGGGTGTTGGCCGCACTCATTGTCCTATTTTTCCTTCTTTCAAGGTTACTAAGCATCTATCTCTCAGCACTCTGGTTCGGCTCTCTCGGTTTCTCGAGCGTCTACTGGTACGTCTTCAAAATAAAGACTCTTCTATTCCTGGGGTTCGGAATTCTCACGGCATTGCTCTTGAGAATTACGTTCTGGCTGTTTGAAAAATTATTCGCGTCAACCGGTTTTGAGCAGCGTACAATTATTCTCAACAATCAGCCGTTTCAGTTCTCTCCTGCACGATTCATCCGTCCCCTGGCATGGGCGGTCTCAATCGTGTTTGGTTTGATATACGCATTGATCTTAAAGGACGATTGGCAGAAGTTCGCACTCTACCTCCATCAACCAAAAACTGCTTTCTACGATCCAATATTTGGTAAACCTCTTAGCTTTTACCTCTTTTCATTGCCCCTCTACGATTCGCTTGCCTCGTGGCTTACAGGTGTTACATTCATAATTCTCTGCGCCGCTATTGCGTATTCGTTGTTAGGTCTGCCGCAAAAAGTATTGAAACCCAGTGTACGCTGGTCATCCGGGACAGCCTTTCGCGGTGTCTGCTCTGCATTGGCGTTATTTCTACTCGTACTCGCCTGGCAAACGTACTTGTCGCGCTTCCCTTACCTGTGGGAGGACCATCCAACCTTCGCCGGCGTAACGTATACAGAAGCTCATTATTTGCTACCCGCACTACTTTTGGTTTCTTTCGCGTTGATCATTGGAGCAGCCATCGCGCTTATAAATGCCTTTTCGTTCAAACGACTTAGTGTATTGCTGGCTGCAATAGCGTTGCCCGCAGCAGTCTACGTTATCGGAGTTGTATTGATACCAGCCTACGTTCAGAGTTTTGTCGTCAAACCCAATGAATTAGATCGCGAGTCACCGTATATCGAACACAACATTGAATGGACACGGCGCGGATTCTCACTCGACAACCTGGAATTGCGTGAGTTTGCGGCGGAGAACTCAGTTGGGGCGCTTGATTTAAGCAACAATCGGGCGAGTCTGGACAATATTCGGTTGTGGGATTGGGAAGCACTACGTGACACGTTGAAGCAGATTCAGGCGATTCGCACTTATTACGATTTTTCAGACGTAGATGTGGATCGATATGTGATAGGCGGACAAATTCGCCAGATGATGATCGCTCCCAGAGAAATCAACGACAGCAAACTTTCGTCGCGTAACTGGATAAACGAGCGGTTAATTTATACGCATGGTTACGGCGTAACCATGAACACCGCCAACGGCTTCACAAGTGAAGGATTGCCTCAGTTTGTCTTGTCTGACATGCCGATTCAATCGAGCGCTAATGAAGTAAAGGTCACCCGACCGGAAATTTATTACGGTCAGGAAGCCGATCGCTACGTTTACGTTAAGACTAAACAGAAGGAGTTTGATTATCCCCAGGGGGAATCGAATACCTACACTACATACCAGGGCTCGGGTGGCATTCAGATTGGTGGCCGGCTGCGCCGTATGTTGTTGGCCTGGGCCATCGGTGATTTATCGAAGCTGCCGTTTTCTGACGACGTTACTAGTGAGAGTCGAGTGTTGATCCACCGCGATATTCGCGAACTCGTAAACGGCGTCGCCCCTTTCCTGGTTTATGACCGTGATCCTTATATTGTGGTAGGTAACGATGGTCACCTTTATTGGATGATCGACGCATTCACTCAGTCGTCAACGTATCCATATTCGACCCATCACGCGGTCGGCGGAAATACGATCAACTACGTCCGTAACAGTGTAAAAGTGGTCATCGACGCTTATGAAGGCAGGGCTGCCTTCTACGTATTCGATAACCAGGATCCAATCATTGCGGCTTACAGAGCAACCTTTCCTTCGCTCTTTACAGACGGCGACAAGATGCCGGCTGACTTGCGCACGCACGTGCGTTATCCCGAGACATTGATCAGAACACAGGGCCAGGTCTACAGCCTCTACCATACCCAAAACACGAAGGTATTTTTTCAAAGGGAAGATGTCTGGAGCATTGCTCAACAGGTTGGCATTGACGATCAAGGCAAGAAGCAACCGATAGCCATCGATCCCTATTACGTGTTGATGCAGCTTCCGGGTGAACAGTTAAAGAGTGAATTTGTGATCATCCTTCCATTCACGCCGGCGAGCAGGAATAATATGATCGGTTGGATTGCCGGCCGCTGCGACGGTGAGCATTACGGGAAACTACTGGTCTACAACTTTCCAAAGTCGCGTTTGATCGATGGGCCGCTGCAGATTGAGGCCAGGATCGATCAAAACGCCCAATTATCAGCTCAGTTTACACTGTGGAATCAACAGGGTTCGCACGTGCTACGTGGGCATCTTCTCGTTATTCCAATCGGTCGTTCTGTCTTATATGTAGAACCCGTTTATCTCCAGGCAGAGAATAGTCCCATGCCCGAACTGCGGCTGGTCGTCTTAGCAACTCAGGATAAAGTGGGATACGGACAGAGCTTTGGTGAGGCCATGAATAGCCTTTTTGGCGAGATCCAGAAACCCAACTCTGAACAAGAAAACAACAAACCCGAACAGCCTCAACCTGAAATCGGTAATGCCCGGCCAGGGCCATCTCCATCACCGTCTCAGAATTTGCAGGAGTTGATTACGCGTGCGCTACAGGAGTTTGATGACTATCAGCGATTAACCGCGCAGGGAAAACTTGCGGAAGCAGGACAAAAACTTGAGCAGCACAAACGCACCCTAGAGGAGATAAGGAAACTTTCAAACCGGTAGCCTTCGAACCTTTTAATGGGGTGACATTCGGTGGCCTCAACTATTCATCGAACCTCTTTCGATCTCAGTAGGTTTTGCAGTTTCTTCGCACCTTCCACGGCATCTTTGTACTCAGGCGTGTACTGTGGGTCTGGTTTCATGGTCAATATGTAATCAGCTTGCTTTCGCGCTTCGCTATCGCGATCCGAAGCCTCATAAGCCTGGGCCAAATACAAATGTAGCAGTGCGTTGTTCGGTCCGAACCGAAGACCTTTTTCGAGATACTCGATTGCCTTCTGTTTGTCTCCACCCAACATCCTCGGTGCCTGAAGATATAATCTGCCGAGAGCCATATACGCACTGCCTCCCTGGAATTCCTCGTCAATTTTGATTACGGCTTCCATCTCACGTTTGATGTCTTCTACATTCGCAAGGCCGGCGAGGGTACTGTGAGCGGCGCTTCCGCCGTAGTTGGCGCCCAACCAAAAATGACCTTCCGGCTTATCTGACTGCAGTTCCACGGCAGCCTTACCAGCTTCTATCCCCTGTCGAAACATTTGATCCTGCTCAATCTCGTCCGTCGTGTGTTCGCCGACGTAGTAGGAGTCTCTTGCCAATTTCCAAACCGCCTCATAGTTGCCATAGTCCGCGGTTCGGGCCTGACGTAAGAGTGCGACTGCCGCACGGGCGCGCGACAGGTCATCCCTCGCGCCGTATTGCAGTTCCGCCTCTGCGACCTTTTGTGCCGCTGTGCTTGCGTCACCTGAATCGATGGCTACATCATTCCGAGAGGACGACTTATGGCAAGCTTCCACACCAAAAACCATCAACGCGAACACAATGAGAATTGCTCGAAAACACCATTTTGCCCGGGTATTCGTTTGATTTGCCATTCAACTTTCTCCGATTGTCTAGCGGTTACATACACTCTTACGCGGCTGAAATTTTCATTATCGAAATCGAGCGGAAATACGTTATATTGAGCTTCCCACTATAAAGAGTTGAACGTTTGAGGCGTCGCAGCGACAAGCCGTTGGCCGTCAGAGAGGACACGGATTGGCAGGAGCAGCATTTTATGATCTCGAGGGAACGCTAGTCAGCACTAACCTGGTGCATACCCTGGGTTTCTACGCGCGGCGCCAGCCAGGTCTGGTTCGCAGCTTCACGAAGACTGCGACGACGCTGCTTAGCCTGCCTGTCTTTGCAATTACTGACCAGTATAGCCGAAAAGTTTTCAACGACCTCTATTTCAAACGGTATAAGGGCCAATCAGAAGATCGCCTGCGCTACTTTGCTCAGGAACTCTTTGACGACGTCATCAAGCCAAATATTTATCCCGGAACATACGAGCTTCTGGAAAAATCGAGGAGTTTGGGCTTGCGGCAGGTGGTGGTTACAGGTGCGCTCGATATCGCTGTTAGACCACTGATGGACCACTTGAAAATCACTGACTACGTGACGAACCGTCTTGAGTTCGTTAGCGGCTTCGCCACTGGTAGGCTGCTACCGCCAGTAATGGCGTCGGCGACGAAAGCATCATGGATAAGGGTCTTCAGCGAACGGGAAGGATTAAGTCTTACCGATTCCTATGCTTACACCGACAGTATGAGCGATTTACCAATGCTATCCGTGGTTGGTCACCCGGCTGTTGTGAATCCGGATATGCGCCTCCGGCAAACAGCACTTCATCACGACTGGCCGATACTAACGCTTAAATAAAAACAGATCGATAACCCTATGACACTTCAGCTACGTCGCAAAACACACGAATCAGTCGTTTACATCGATCGCGATAGCGCACCACGCGTGATGCCTTCAGGCGAAGATTTCATCTTGGAAGATCTTCCAATAGGCACTCGCGTGCTGTACCCCAATCCACCGATTAAGGGTTTACCAAACCGAGAAGCCGCAATTCGTTACGCTCTCAATCACCCGCATGGGTGCGATCCATTGTTCGCACAACTCGAACCCGGCATGCGAGTAACTGTCGCTGTCGACGATATCAGCCTCCCATTACCGCCTATGGCTACTCCTGATATTCGTCAAACGGTACTGGAAATCGTGCTTGATATGCTGGCGGGACATGGTGTCGATGATGTGCACATTATTATCGCCAACTCCTTACACCGGAAGATGACGGAGTGGGAGATGAAACGCATGGTCGGCAAGAGAATCTTCGATGAGTATTATCCCGACCGCTACTACAATCACGACGCAGAATGGACCGACGGTTTGATCAAGATCGGCGAGACGAAACATAAAGAACCTCTCACTCTGAATCGTCGCGCTGCTGAAAGCGACCTGCTCATTTACGTTAACATCAATCTTGTTCCGATGGATGGCGGACACAAATCTGTCGCGGTTGGTCTTTGCGATTACGAATCGCTTCGCGCTCATCACGAACCACAAACAATTCGTGACTCCGACAGTTATATGGATCCCGCGCGGTCAGAACTCAACCGTAAATGTATCCGGTTGGGCAAAATCGTAGACGAGCACCTGAACGTTTTTCATATTGAGACTGCAATTAACAATCGCATGTACAAAGGAGATATGGATTTTCTCCTTAAGAACGAAGACGACTTTACGGCATTCGATCGCATGAAGTTTGAAGCCATGCGATACACGATGAGCAAACTACCGCGACCTGCGCGTCGCAAGTTGCTGCACTCCAGACCATCGCAATATGAAATGATCGCCTGTCATGCCGGCAAAACCGAGCCGGTACACGAAAAGATAGTTGCAAAAGCCTTTGAGCAATACAGCATACCTGTTAGCGGTCAATGCGACATCTTAATTACCGGAATACCTGATATCTCGCCTTACAACGTGTATTCGATCCTGAATCCGCTGCT
Source organism: Pyrinomonadaceae bacterium (assembly GCA_046262775.1). Classification (GTDB taxonomy): domain Bacteria; phylum Acidobacteriota; class Blastocatellia; order Pyrinomonadales; family Pyrinomonadaceae; genus PSRF01. The sequence continues at coordinate 17,845 of JBHEMC010000014.1, forward strand.
GGTCCAGGTGATGGGCCTTGGTTATCACTTCAATTTTTATCGCAATAAACCATTGCTCAGAAAAGGTGGAGTACTGATTCTTCATCACCCGTGCTACGACGACTTCGATCATCAGTTTCACCCAAGCTACATCGAATTTTTCAATCGCCTGTTACCGGAAACGCGCGACGCCTTTGTCTTGCGTGACAAGTACGAGGTCGAATTCGCAACCAATCCAAGTTACATCGAAATGTATCGCCGCGGAAACGCTTATCATGGTGCACATCCCTTTTTCATGTGGTACTGGGGTGAGAATGGTCGGCAACACGTCGGAAAAGTAATTGCGGCAGGCGCGGAAACGGCTCACGTTCCGGCAATGCTCGGTTGGGAAAGGGCAGACAACTTGACCGAAGCAATCGCCATGGCTCGAAGCTACATGGGGAATTCGGCCGAAATCACAATGCTCCATCAGCCGATGATTGGCATAGCTGATATGGAGTAACGCTCGAGCAACGGTGTCTTTATGCAATTATCTCCAACTGAAATCTATAACGGTCGCAAAGTTTTTCTGATTGGCAGCACAGGCTTCCTCGGAAAGGTGACGCTCAGCATGTTGCTTCACCGCTTTCCAAATGTGGGCAAGGTGTACGTTACAGTCAGGGCCAGATCGCAAGAAGAATCGGAAACGCGTTTTTGGGATACCGTCATCACCGCGCCGCCATTTGAACCTTTGCGTGAACGTTATGGCGGCGCACTCGACGGGTTTATTCGGGACAAGGTCATCGTCCGCGGTGGTGATATAGGCGAAACAAACCTCGGCTACGCCGAAGACGAAGCACAGGCAATCGCTCAGGACGTTGATGTCGTCATCAACTCTGCCGGTAACGTAACATTCAATCCCACACTTGAAAGTGCGTTGCGCACCAATGTCGTCGGCACGCAAAACGTGATCGCTTTCGCCAGACGCATGCAGCGACCTGCACTTGTTCATGTTTCTACATGTTTCGTTGCTGGTAATCGATCCGGCGCAATCTGGGAAACTGATCCTGTCCTTGGCTATTTTCCGCGCAAGAAAGAACTCGGCGATCTCCAATTTTCGGTGGATCAGGAAATTGCTGATTGCGCGAAACTCGCGGAACGCGTGAGAGAAGAGGCGCGCGACTCGATGATGACAGCACGGTTTCGCGATCTCGCGCGCAAACGACTAAACGATGAAGAACGAGACGCGGATGACCCGGACGCGTTAGGTCTCGCCGTCGCGCGAGAACGAAAAGTCTGGATTAGAACCCGACTGACTGATCTCGGCGTCGAACGTGCAGCGTGGTGGGGTTGGCCAAATATCTATACCTACACCAAAGCGCTCGGCGAACAGCTCGTCGCTGCCGAGACTGAAATGGTCCGAAGCATCGTTCGCCCGAGTATCGTCGAATCGGCATATGCTTATCCATTTCCTGGCTGGAACGAAGGGTTCACCACAACCGCACCGATCATTTTTCTTATTAGGAAGGGTCAGACTCAGATTCCTGCGAACGAAAAACTGATACTCGATATTACACCTGTCGATCAGGTCGCATCTGTCATGCTGGCTGTGGCTGCAGAGGCTTGCGTCAAACAACCGGCGCTCGTTTATCAAGCCGCAACTGGTGATTCCAATCCAAACAATATGCAGCGGATTATCGAGTTGGTGGGGCTGGATAAACGAAGGCACTTTCAGGAGAAATCTTCGGGCATTAAGTTAATAAATCATATTGCAGCGCGAATGGAACCGCGTGCGGTCTCGACAGCCACCTTCGAGAAGACATCTGTCCCGATGATCAACTCGGCAGCCAAGAAAGCCTCGTCGTTGTTGGATCGGGCGCGCCCACGATGGGGTGGAGGTCGCGTCGTAGAAGTAATGGACCGCGTCAAGACGAGTGTCGAAAGACTCGAGGAGCTTACCCGCGAGACGAATGAAGCATTCGAAATGTTTCGCCCATTCACGATCGAAAACGCCTTCGTGTTTCGTTCAGACAACGTGCGTTCACTGTTTGCGCAATTCCGTGAAGAGGAGCGTTCGCTGTTGACATGGCATCCCGAAAAGTTCGATTGGTACGAATACTGGCTAAACATTCATTTGCCCGGTTTAGCGAAGTGGGTCTTTCCGACTCTTGAAGAAGACATGCGTGCTCAGCCGAAGCGCATCTACACATATCGCGATCTGCTCGAGCTCTTCGAAACTTCTACGAAGCGCCACTCAACCCGCGTCGCCATGCGCATCGAGCGCGATGGTCGCAAAGAACAGTACACATACGCGGATCTGCGCGAGCTCTCGTTGCGAGCGGCCGCATTCCTCGCCGCGCATGGCATCAGGCACGGCGAACGCGTAATGCTGGTCAGCAACAATGCACCCGAGTGGGGCATGACGTATTTCGGAGTGCTCAAAACGGGGGCAACTTGTATTCCAGTTGATCCCGAAAGCTCAACCAACGAAATTTTAAGGTTTGCACGTGCGGGTAATGCCGCGGCCGTGATTGTCAGTGAAAAGATTGATCAAGAGCATGAAGACCTTCGGGAGCGACTGCAGAACGAGACCTCAGCACAGCTCTGGACGTATTCCGAAGTATTCGAATTAACCGATGAGGAAACTGAGAAGGAACGGATTGCGCTATTGCCTCAAAAGGTTCAAGGCCAGAACGTCGCCTCGCTAATTTTCACTTCCGGCACTACGGGTCAACCAAAGGGCGTAATGTTGTCGCACCGAAACTTGACCAGTATGGTGTCGATGCTATCTTCTGTGTTTGATATGACGACGCGCGACGGCGTGTTGTCCGTATTGCCGCTGCATCATACGTTTGAATTCTCAACCGGATTTCTCACTCCTCTCAGTCGTGGCGCCCAAATAACATATTTGCCTGAACTGACCAGCGACGCCCTTGCGCGTGCGATAAAAAATGGGCACGTCACCGGCATGGTCGGAGTTCCGGCACTGTGGGAATTGCTTCACCGTCGCATCAAAAATCGCCTGTATGAACGCAGCGACTGGATCGGTAAGACCGCTGACAACCTGATACGATTAAATGCGTGGTTGCGCGATCAAACGCCGCTGAACGTCGGGCAGGTCCTCTTTTATCCCATACACGAAGGGCTCGGAGGCCGCATACGTTATCTGATTAGTGGCGGCTCAGCACTGAGCGAAAAAATACAACGGGATTTTCATGGTCTGGGCTTCACGATTCTTGAAGGTTATGGCCTGACCGAAGCTTCGCCAGTGCTGACGGTTACACGTCCAGAGAATCGAATGCTTACAGGCACCGTTGGAAAGCCGCTACCCGGTATTGAAGTCCGCATAGCCGATCCGGATCTCGCTGGTGTCGGTGAAGTTATAGCGCGCGGCCCAAACGTGATGCTTGGCTACTATGAAGACGAAGCGTCTACCAGGAAAACCCTTGTGGATCGTTGGTTGTACACCGGTGACCTCGGCAGAGTGGATGATGCCGGTAATCTTTATCTTGTCGGCAGATCCAAAGAAATAATTGTGGACACAAACGGGAAGAACGTCTATCCCGACGAGCTCGAAGAGGTTTATGCAGCCTCGCCATATATAAGAGAATTGAGCATCGTAGGACTTGCAGACGGCATCGGCGAAAAAGTCGCATGCCTTGTCGTTCCTGACGACGAATACGACATCTCGCTTTCCCGTGCTGAGCTGCAACGATTGATTGAAGAGCATTTCCGCGAAGTTTCTGCATCCCTGCCCTACTACAAGCGCATAAAGGTCCTGCATTTTACAGATATTGATTTGCCGCGAACTGCGACCCGCAAAGTGAAGCGTCGTGAGGTGGTTCAGATGATTGAATCGATTGAACAGTCTGAGAAATCTTCACGGCGACCGACTGCACGCGAAGCAGCGGATGCTGATTCTGCCTGGTTGCTCGGTCTTGTCGCCAATGTTACGAATCGACCGCGTACTGAAGTCTCCTTGAACAGCCGATTGAGTGATCTCGGTTTCGACAGCTTAATGTTTGTCGAGCTTGCGAGTGCCATTGAAAACGCGGGCGCAATGATTTCTGCTCCTGAACGTTTCAACGAAATTCAGGACGTGCGGGAATTGCTTTCGGTCGTCACCCGTCGCGACGGCGCATCGGTACGTACGGAAACAAGATCGGACATTCGCGACAAGGCTGAGGATGACATAAAAGTGCCGGCGTTTGTTCGTGCCGTGGGAAACAAGGCGGGGGACCTACTCCAGCAATTTTTGTATGATCAGTTCCTTCGCACCTATTACGAAGGACGGTCGAATATTCCTCCGCACACCAATTTTCTTGTCGCTGCCAACCATTGCTCGCACCTCGACATGGGTCTGACCAAGATGGCCTTGGGTGAGGCGGGCAAAGACCTGGTCGCATTAGCTGCCGCAGATTATTTCTTCGACACAAAGTACAAACGAGCTGTAATGGAAAACTTCACGAACCTCGTTCCGATGGAACGCACGGGTTCGTTGCGACAGTCCCTTCGTCATGCGCGATCGTTTCTCGATCATGGCTACAACGCATTGATCTTTCCGGAAGGTACCCGTTCGATGACGGGGCAGATGGCAGACTTCAAGCCAGTGATTGGATATCTCGCGTTGCACGCTCGCGTCGGAATTCTGCCAATGTACCTGGAAGGGACTTTTGACGCCATGCCAAAGGGCTCCACACTAATCAAAAGTCGTGACATTGGTGCTCGCATCGGTCGATTCCTGCCCATTGAGGAGTTGGAAGCGCTCACCAAAGGAATGGCGCGAGCGGAAGCTTATCGACTGATTGCGGCACTGGTGAGACATCAGGTTGTAAACCTGCGCGACCGTACACGCCTCGCCTTTGATGTTAAGGGTCTGCGAAAACAGTGGAAGGCTGAACGTCGTCAGATTGCTGAAATCGAACACGAGGAAGTTGCTTCCGTTATGTAGCGCTTATGGCTCCCAAGACTCCTGCCAGACGTACAGCACGTATCACTCCGATTGCAACAGGCAAACGTCGCGCTGCAATCGAAAAGCGACCTCGTCCGTCCACACTGATCACGGGTGGCACAGGATTCCTCGGCGCTCACCTGCTACGACAACTGCTTGATGAAGGTGTCCGCGACATTCGCGTGATGGCCACGTCGATTCCGGACTGGGTTGTTGATACCGGCGTTGAGACGTTTGCGGGATCGATAACAAACGCGGACGACGCTAAACGGGCCGTTGAGGGGATCAAAGAAATCTATCACTTAGCCGGGAAGGTTTCACGGGAGCGCGATGACGCCCCTGAGATGTACGCGATTCACGTTGAAGGTACGCGATTGCTTTGTGAAGCAGCAAAAGCGGCGGGTGCAAAGACCATTGTGCTTGCATCAACGAGCGGCACGATTGCGGTGACAAAAGACGGAGAGGGCATTCCCGACGAATCTTATCCGCAGCCGCTTGAAATCATCTCTCGGTGGCCGTATTACGCGAGCAAGGCATATCAGGAGATGGCCGCACTTGAGCGCTTTAACGGGAAGGGCCTACGGCTCGTAATTATGAATCCGAGCTTGCTACTCGGACCAGGCGATGAGCGGTTAAGTTCCACAAAACTTGTCCTGGACTTCATGGCTCGAAAAATTGGCGCGGTACCGGCTGGTGGTGTAAGTTTTGTCGACGCCCGTGACGCCGCGAAAACGTTTCGCATTGCTATGAAGAAAGGACGCCACGCAGAGCGCTACTTATTAGGTGCTGCTAATTGGACCTTTTCGAAGTTTTTTGGTCGACTAGAACGACTGACAAAAGTATCGGCACCTAAATTCGCGTTGCCTTCAAGGTTGGCGATAGCCGGCTCACAATTGATCGATTCATTCTTCAAGCAATGGGATTTAACCTCACCTGTTGAACCCGGCGCTATCGAGATGGCCCAGTATTTCTGGTATCTGAACTGTTCAAAGGCAGCGCGCGAGCTTGGGTTCAAACCACGTGATCCCGGCGAGACTCTTCACGACACAGTCACATATCTCCGCGAGAATTTTCTCGGCGCACATGCATTCAGCAAATAGAGCTTTGAGTTTTGAACTGCCTGTGCGTTAGGAATGCGCACCATCACTCGCATACTTACCTAAAGGCGCATATTTGTACAACCGCGAGGGAATTTTGCGCGAGGCAGCCGGCGGTGGGCTGCACCTACGATAGAGATCAGCCCCAGCAGACAATCCAGGCTGAAGGGAAACGCAAAGCCGTGACGCCAAAAAAATCTATTTTGGTTGCGGCTAAATCGCGCACTGTACTTCATGTTATCGAAATTAATTGTGGTCCCACTTGTCTGAAATTTGTTGCGAAAGATGTTTACTGCATCTCTCCATAGGTCCCAATCTTTATTGAATTCTTTGAGGCACCGCTGTTGCATCGAAATCAAGTGCGAGCACTTTCCGACACGTTTTTCGCTCGCCCGCGAGCTCTGAAAACTGCCGTGACGTGGCTGCCGCCAGCTTTACTTGTCACTTGCAAACCTTTAACAAATCGCCGGCGAATGACCTCGAAGCCAAAGCAGGTTACGACTCAAGAGATGAACTTCTTATTAGCAACCATCCAACGCCGGTGGCGCCGTACACAACGTCGGCGCGCTGTCGGACGCGCCTACGACATGGCGCTCGAGATTGCCTGCTCGATTCCGATGGGCGCTCGCGTTCTCGATGTGGGATGCGGTAATGGCTTTATAGCACACCACCTGATCGTACTAAGACAGGCAACAGTTGTGGGTCTTGATGTCGAACAACGACCTACGGCGATGATCGACTATCTTCGGTACAACGGGCGGCATTTCCCGTTCGAGGCTCAGAGTTTCGATGCAATATTGCTTTGTTATGTGTTGCACCATGCTCAGGACTGTAGCCTCATTCTGGGCGAGGTCGGTCGTGTCTTGCGACCGGGAGGTTTGGCTGTGGTTTACGAAGACATTCCTGCTGGAGGTTTAGATCGCGCGGTCTGTTGGGTTCACAACAGGCAATGGCAAAGACGTTCTGGACCATGCACCTTCCGGCTCGCAGAAAGCTGGCGCCGCACATTTCGGACTTCCGGGTTTGATATTCTAAGTGAGCGTCCGCTTTCACGATGGCGAAACTTCGCGCACCCTGTCTCAAGGCGATTCTACGTACTGCAATTGACCAGCAACTCAGCGGTTAACAACCAACCGCAGCCCTCTCCCGCAGCCATTGCAGCGCGCTTTTATTTGCTTCCGACATAAGGTTCACTCCATTGTTGCTAAGGCAATACTGCCGCAATAATCATCTCGTAGGGTAGCTTGACCGAGACCTCATCGTTCCCGTGGTGACTAGTAATTAAATACACCTCAGTCAAATTCACGCGCGGAACGCCGAGCACGTATCTGTCAGGACAGCGGAGAACATTCGCGCAGGCAGATATGCAGGATGCTTGCTGTCTCGCATGAGACCTCTGATCAGCGGATGACGGTAAAACGCTTCCAGATCCCGTGGTATTGTCTTTGGCAATCGAGAGCGACTGGTTGTCGAGAAGTTGTGAAATTCCCTTTTTCAGTAGGTTCTGTCGAGACTTCGTGAGTGCCGCAAGGATCTCATTAGCCGACGTGCACATGATTGCAAGTAGCAGGTAAACAAAAACAAGGCCAATGGCAACATCCAGGACAGTTGAACCGAAGATACCAGCCATGATGCCTCCTTGAGGGGTAAAACTCATTTCGAGTGGGATGGACTCAGCGACCTTTGGTCGTAAAAAGGACAGCTGGTGCAGGGATCCGTCCTATGCACCAGGCTAGCGAGGTGTGCGAAACAATACGGCAGTCGAAACAACTCTCAAGCTTCTACTGATTTGGATCATGAAGGAAGCGCGTGAGAAATTTACAAACCGATAATGCCGCGATCGATCAACTTCTTCATCATTCGCAAACAATCTGCGTCACGGAATGGGCATATCGAAAGAATAGATTCGACGTTCCATTCTCCATTTATCCGCGACAAGACGAAACCTTCCTGAGGCCCAAATTGTTCGTCCGTCAATTCTGCTGAGAGAAGGACACGAGGAACGGCGTTGGGTGGTATGCCGGATTGGTAAGCCCACTCGATGAATTTTGCTTCAGCCGTCGGCAGCAGGGCGTGAGCTTCTGTATTTTGCGGCTCAAGCTGTAAAACACCCTGGATGATTTCCAACGCCATCTCTGGATTTTTATCGAGTTGTTTACGAGCTGATTCAAGCAACATAGCAGACGACTCTGGCGTTTCCGCTACATCAGGAGGTTGAAGTTTGGCCGGCTCAGGCAGTTCACCGACTACGCGCGTCACACCTTTTTGAATCAGGTCGTAGACCTGTCCGAAAACGTGGAACGACGATGCATGCATGTTGTAGCAGATCTCGGCAACAGACATGCGCTTTTCAATCAAGCCCAGGATCTCACGTGCCTCCTCGCTGAGATCCGGAAGCGATGGGCTGCGAGTAGGTTCCAATACAGCGCGTTCTGATGGAAGTAGAGAGTGATAACGGGTCAACTCGTCTATTCTATAGATCCCTTCCATGATTACAGTTGTCGGTTCAACTTCGATGCGGACCAGATCAGCCGGAAGGGGTTCCTCGTCGTAAAACTCAAACTCTCCCTCAGTCCACATGAACAGATCGTAAATAGCGTCAAGCGTCCGAGTCTTCAGGATGGCAAGCACATCGTCTTCGCTAGTGAAGCCCAACTCAACCAGAACTTCGCCCAACCGTTGGCCGCTTGTGCGTTGTCGTTCCCGTGCCGCTTGCAACTGAATTTCATCAACCTTACCGTAATGTAATAAAACCTGGCCGAGATATTCCCTCGGGTCATTAGACTTCGAACCGACGATCATCCCATTCTCGAAATAAACCTGTTTGGTGATCCTCGCAGAGTCGAATTTGAGCGTACCTGTTTTCCTACCTGCCGCCAGAAACTGGAGGAGGTCGGTTAAATTCATCGTTTTTAGCGTGCCTTGAATCGCCATCAGTCAATCTTCGTTATCAGAGCCCACGGAAACTCAATAGCAGCCATACACGTCCGTTTAAAATTGACGTTTTCTGGTAACACAAGATGGTTGTTTGACGGGATAGGTGCCGGTGAAAGGTTGGTTGTCAATGGGTGATTGTTGTCAATCCTCCACTAGGTCCGCCGCAATAACGTGTCTGGGTTCTTCGCTCTCGTTAGCTAACTTCAAGAGCCACTTGAGCTTTTCTTGCTGCTCTTCGTTTAAATCAACAAACTGCACACCAAAACCAAATCCATCTCGATGGTGCCTCACCTCACCCTCGAGGTAAAGCCAGTCGTCATCAGGCAGCGACACCCGAAAACAAACAATTTCGCCACTCATCACTTCGCCGACGGTGTCCAGGTAACAACCACCCTCGGAAAGATCAGTGATTTGGGCGGGATGATGATCGCCGCTGGCATCCCATACGGCGTTCAAACTTACGGACAAGCGCGGAGCGGAACGTCGATCTTTCATACTCACTACTCATCATAGAGTTTTTGGCGATAGAGGCAAAGAGAATTCTCTGGCGGTCCAATTCTAATCGTGAACGGACACAACGAGCAAAAACTTATTTGTTTGAATTAGACGAGTTTTCTTTGTCGAGATGGAACTTATGCAGCATCCGATGAGCAAGGGGCGACAGAATGACGCCCATCACGCCAATAAAAATTACACCGCTAAAGAGAGCGTAAACCGAAGCAAATACCTTCGCTGTATTCGTGGGTAGTTGATTTACTGGGCCCATGCCGGACAGGATCATCGAAGCTTCCAGCAGTGAGTCCACTAAACTGAACCTGGCGATCCAGTGGTAACCGGCAATCCCGACTAGCAGCGCAATACCGATTACTGTCAGGGCCACACCAAGCGATGAGAAAATCCGCTTGATAAACACAGCCAGCGGTGCAAGCCCTTCGTGCTTCTGCTCAAACTGAAACATTAGTCCACTCTTTGTGCAACTTCGGGTTCTTAAATAACGATACCTCTCGAGAAGGAGTCGTGTAATTCTATCCGTTGCATCTGACTCGCAGAGCATCAGGTACAATCTGGAACGTTGCAGGCAAACGGCCAGGCAGTTCTCCATCGATTTCAAGATCGATGTTGAGAGAGGCATCAGCTGCGCGGACTGATGCCTTTTGAGCTAACGTGTGGCTTACCTCCGCCATCGACATATGTGCGCCAAAATACAGACGTGGAGCTTTCCTCATAATTTGCAATGTACTCAAGTCGCCGATACTAACGACATCAAAACGCCCGTCAGCCAATCGTGCATCCGGAGCGATTTTCATTCCACCCCCAAAGTAGCGAGCATTGGCAATGCAGAGGTTGGCCAAAGCCAAGTGCCGCTCAGGAGCATCATCCAATTGAACCACCACTCGACACGCTTCTGCTCGTAGCGCGGTTTTCACCATTGAACTCCCGAAGGCTGCCCGACTCCTGAGCCAACCTGGGGAGCTGGCAGGTAGCCAACCCGGTGTGTTCTCTTTGACGCGTTGAATAATTCGAGTGCTCATCCCGAGTGACGCAACCCCAACAAAAAATCTAACGGTCTCTAAACCACGCTCGTTCAGAAAAGTGACACGACCCACATCGATTCGTCTGGAACGTCCGTCGCGAAGAACCTTGCCCGCGGCTCGAGCTGAAGTTGGAATCGCCAGGGTACGTCTGAAGTCACCACCTGTACCGCTGGGCAATATACCCAACTCAACGTCAACACCGGCAGCAAGAATTCCATTCGCAACCTCGGAAATGGTGCCATCGCCCCCGCATGCGATTATCAACGTCACGCCTTTGCGGGCGCCTTGTGTAGCGAGTTCTGATGCGGATCCCGGAGCATCAGTGAATGCGATTTGAAACGGACCAAACGTGCTCCTCAAGTCGCTAGCGATACTGGGCCACGCTTTCCGCGTTGCACCTGATGCCGATTCCGGATTAACGATGACGAGGGGTACGGCCATTCAGCGATGCCCCCAGATCGCTCGATCTTGTGCACCAAGTTCCGCAATCCTGGCCATGATAGCGTCTGCCATTTCTTTATGCGTCCGTAATCGGTCCGGCTTCTCAAAGAAATGCGAAAGATCGAGTTGCTCCCCGAAGTGAATCCGAATGAGTTCTTCCCGGTTCCAGTTACGCGCGACTTGTTTGGAAAGGCTATTGCCCAAACCAGCGATAAAAACGGGTATCACTTGCGGCCTCGCATCTCTAATGAGCTTGCCTACACCTGGTTGGGCTGGTAGGAACGAATACGGATCGTCACTCTTGTTGCGGGTGCCTTCCGGATGAAACCCAATAACGTTGCCAGCACCGGAACGACATAATGCAGCCAGTACGCGAAATGAATATCTGTCGAAGCTACGCTTGTTATGCAGTGGCCGGTCACCTGTGGCAAAAAAGGGAGGATACATGGACCACCATCCCATGATGAGATTAACGAACAGCCCGAGCGGTGACTGGTAGAAGAACCGACCTCGCACTGGAAAAAAAAAGCTGCTTTCGCCATTTAGTGGAGCGAAACAGCACCGTAGAGACCGCATACATGTCGAAAAATGACCGGTGGTTCGCTACCATTAGAATTGGACGCTCGTGCGAGACTGCTTCAACATGCTGAAGACCGTAAACATTCATGATGTTGTACGTCGACAGATGGATCCAGCCGGCGCCAAGTATTTTCTGACACTGAGTCCAGAATCGCTTCCACCGGCCGCAATTCATTCTGGTGACAAGGCGGAACGCGAACCATTCAAACGACGAAAGGACTTGACGCTCCTCGAATGCAGGCTGTTCTACTGCTGATTGTTTGTTGTAAGTCTGGGGCTGGCACTGTGTAGCAGTTGCAGGCGTTGTTGCTGTTTTCCCATGTGGCTCAACTGTCTTCAACTGTTACTCCAGAAAACAAACCGGCAGGACTCAGTCGATTGCAAAGTATTTCGCCTCAGGATGGTGAACAATAATTGCCGAGGTCGACTGCTCGGGCTCGAGTTGAAACTCCTCCGTCAACATTACATCGATACGTTGTGGATCGAGTAATTGGAACAACTTCTCCTGGTCCTCAAGGTCCGGACATGCAGGATATCCAAAACTGTATCGTGAGCCACGATATTTTTGATGAAACAACTGGGATACATCCGCGGCGTCAGCGCCGTCAATCCGTAACTCTTCTCGAATGCGCTTATGCCAGAGTTCAGCGAGAGCTTCAGCCGCTTCGACACTCAATCCATGAAAGTACAGATAATCAGAATAGTTATCTGCTTTGAATAACTGATGCGAGTGTTCTGATGCTCGCTTTCCAACTGTCACGAGATGAAACGCGACGACGTCCATCTGTCCCGTTTCCCGCCCGGCAAAGAAATCCGCAAGACATAAGTGTTTACCGCCAGACTGTCGGGGAAACGTAAACCTTACGCTCGTCGCGCGGTCCTCATCGTAAACGATCAGATCGTTTCCTTCCGATTGGCATCGGAAGTAGCCGTAGACGACCTTTGGTTCGAGCAATCTTTCACGTTTGCTACTCTGTTTTAACTCCTCATAAATCGGACGAACCTTGTTTCTAACAAGCGCCTGATACTCCTCAACCGGTTTGCGGCCCTGTTTAAATTGCCACTGTCCTTTAAACAAAGCCGTTTCGTTGACAAAACTAAAGACGTCATCGAGCGAAATGTCAGTTACAACTCTGGACCCGTAAAATGGAGGTTGTGGAATGTTCGGGGCAGGCGGTATATCGGATCGTTTCATGACAGAGCTAAACGTTACTGTCCTAGCTATCCGCGGCTTGATGGACTTCCGGATTCCCAGCTTAGCCTCCTCGCCGATGAGATCCTCTGCGTCATCCACCACCGCCGCACTCTCTGCAATCTGCAACAACTCTTCAGCCCTTCCATTCCCCGACATCAGTTTGTCCATCGTGTGAAGCCCAGCGAAGGCATCGCGGGCGTAAAACAGTTGCCCTCCGTACAGAGACTTTAGATCATCGTCAACATATCGACGCGTTAACGCGGCCCCGCCTAGGACCACAGGAACCTTGATCCCGCGTTCATTCATCAGCTCCAAATTTTCCTTCATGACCAACGTTGACTTGACTAGTAGGCCACTCATGCCAATCGCGTCGGCACCGTGCTCATTATAGGCCTGCAGAATACTCTCAATCGATTGCTTGATGCCGAGGTTATATACCCTGTACCCATTGTTTGTGAGAATGATGTCTACCAGATTCTTGCCAATGTCGTGTACATCACCCTTAACCGTCGCCAGCACCATCGTGCCCTTTGCGGTTGCCCCACCTTTCTTTTCCATGAATGGCTCAAGGAAACGTACCGCAGTCTTCATTGCCTCCGCCGACTGCAGTACGAAAGGTAGTTGCATCTGGCCGCTGCCGAAAAGCTCTCCCACAACCTTCATTGCTTCCAGCAATATATTGTTGATGATGTCCAGCGCTGGATACTTCTCGAGGGCTAACTTAAGTTCGTCTTCCAGACCAATTTTTTCGCCGTCTATAATATGGTTCTTCAAACGCTCTTCGACAGTTGCACCCTTCGCTGCCTTTTTCGTTTCCTTCGATTTAACGCCGGCAAATAATTTTGTGAATTCGGCAAGCGGATCGTAAACGCAAGTGTCACCGGAAAACTTGCGCTCGTCGTATATCAGTTCGCGCGCGACTTGAAGTTCGCGCTCACCGATGCGGTTCAACGGTTCAATCTTGCTGGCATTGACAATCGCAGCATCTAAACCGGCCGCAACCGCCTCGTGCAAAAAAACTGAATTCAAGACCACACGAGAAGCCGGACTCAGACCGAATGAGATATTAGACACTCCCAGTAAAGTGAAACAGCCTGGCAGCTCCTGCTTAATTCGCTGTATTGCTGCGATGGTTTCAAGGGCGTTGCGCCGGTCTTCTTCGATACCCGTTGAGATTGGCAATGCCAGCGCATCGAAAAAAACATCCGCCGCAGGAATTCCGTAGTCAACTGCTTGAGAATACGCTCGCGTGGCTATCTTGAGTTTCCCCTCAGCTGTGCGAGCCATTCCGTCCTCGTCGATAGTTCCAATTACAACACTCGCGCCGTACCGCCTGGCGAGTTCGAGTACTTTTAGAAAGCGCTGCTCGCCATCCTCGTAGTTTGTGGAATTCAGAAGACACTTGCCACCTGCATGTTGTAGACCCGCTTCCATCTTCTGCCATTCGGTAGAATCAAACATCAACGGAATCTTGATATTTGTTACCAAACGCGAAGCGAGTTCATGCATGTCTTTCTCGCCATCTCGACCTACGAAGTCGACGTTTACGTCGAGTATGTGCGCACCTTCACGTTCCTGTTCACGAGCGAGCGACACAAGTCCATCCCAATCTTCGGCGTTGAGAAGGTCACGCATCTTCTTTGAGCCGCTCGCGTTGACTCGCTCGCCGATAATCAAAAAGGAGGTGTCTTGTAAATATGGCTGCTGAATGAAGATCGAAGAAGCGGCGGGTAAGCGCTTGTTCTGTCGTTCTTTCGGTCTTATGTCCTTTACGGCTTCCACCACGGCGCGTAAATGGGCGGGCGTTGTGCCGCAACAGCCGCCCACAATGTTCACGCCTAGATCGGCAACAAAGTGCTTCAAGTCTTTGGAAAATGATTCAGGCGTCTCTTTGTAATGTGCCTGACCGCCAACGTTCTCGGGAATACCTGCATTTGGAATGACCGAGACAGGTAAAACGGCATTCTGACAAAGGTAGCGCACATTTTCTGTCATTTGCTTCGGGCCGGTCGCGCAGTTCATTCCTACAACATCAATTGTAAACGGCTCTAATGCGGTGAGGGCCGCGCCGATCTCAGTGCCCATCAACATCGTCCCAAATGCTTCAATTGTGACCTGAGCAATTACCGGAATCCGTCGATGAATCTCATCGAAGTACTGAAAGATGGCAGCCAGTGCGGATTTCGTTTGAAGTAAATCCTGGCACGTCTCCACAATCAGCAGATCGGCCCCCCCATCAACAAGACCGCGAACCTCGTCGTAGTACGACGCCTTTAGATCGACGAATGAAATATGGCCCAGCGAAGGCAGCTTTGTTGTTGGACCCATGGAGCCCGCAACCCAACGAGGCTTGTCCCTGGTTGAGTAGTCAGATGCGACTCTCTTTGCGAGCTGTGCTGCTTTGTAGTTGAGTTCGTACGACCGATGGGCAATTCCATATTCCGCCAAAACAATGGACGTTGAACCAAACGAATCTGTCTCAATTACATCGCAACCCGCGTCCAAAAAACCCGCATGGACTTTCTCAATAGCGTCGGGTTTGGTGACCACCAGGTATTCGTTGCAGCCATCAAGGCCTCCGAAATCGTCAGCAGAAAGATTTTGCGATTGGATGTTTGTACCCATCGCGCCGTCAAAAACGACGATTCGATCTCTTAGTGTGTCGAGGAAACTCTTCATTCAATTTTATTAGCTGACCAACTCTCGTTGAGCGCCGCTTTTTGAAGCGGTTGCGTGGTATCGCTCTCTCGCAGCCGCAACTGTCGCAAATCCCGGCCACTCGTACTACCGCGCTCCAGAGAGCAGCGTCTTGCGGGTGCGACGCAGTATTTTGAAAGCCCAAATAACAATGGCCCCGCGCTTTAACAACGCGGAGCCTCTTGAAGTGCTACTGAACAAGATTTGCCGAGCTGTTTAGCGGGTTATTTTACGTGGCCGCAAGTCGCCTTAACTCACCACGTCAAGTATCACGCTGGTATTGAACCAAAGCTTCCGTTTCAGTGTCAAGCAAGTGACCGGGACCGTCCCCACCAAAGATTCAGCTCACCCCAGGTCGGCGAGCGATCTGAAGCAGGATGTGAAACCAATGTGCGTTCTTACACCCATGAGCGAGCCCTGTAAGTACCCTAGGACCTCGGCTCGTCCCGTTGGGGATCACGCAGTTTGGAATCTTCCCAAGCTCTGACGGCAAAGACGCGGCAGGAGACAGAGAAGACTTGTGCTAGCTGACAGCGTTTATCACCATGGCCACAAGCCCGTGGCCGGCGTACATCAAACGGCTGCAATAAATTTAACCCCATCCGCTATTTACGATTTAACCTTTAACATTTACCATTCGCAGGCATGCGACGAGCGATCTACCCGGGCTCCTTTGACCCAGTCACAAACGGCCACATCGACATTATCGAACGCGGTTGCAAACTGTTCGATGAGATTATCGTTGGCATTCTCGTCAACCCCGAAAAGCAGCCTTTTTTTAGTATACATGAACGTTGCGAAATGCTGATTGAAGTGCTGGGCACGATCAATTGCCGCAATTGCACGGTTAAGGTCGATTCATTTGAAGGTCTGCTGGTATCTTATGCTGTCGAAAAAAAAGCGGACGCGATCGTCAGAGGCATACGAGCTATCTCTGACTACGAATATGAGTTACAGATGGCCCTCATGAATCGACGACTGGAACCGAGCATTGAAACTGTGTTCATGATGCCCGCCGAAACATATTCCTACGTCAGTTCCCGACTTGTTAAGGAAGTGTTCAACCTGGGTGGGGTCCTGGATGGATTGGTACCGCCGCTGGTAGAAGCTCGAATGAAGCAAAAGGCATAGAGCCGCGTTAAAGATAAAATTCGTCAATCCGCTGATCACATGAAAACCATATCTGTTCCTTCCCTCTTCCGCGAGTCACAGAACGTCGAGCGCATGCAATCATCTTCAACGCTCGCAGCGATGCAAGCGGCAGATGCATTGCGGTCCGCCGGCGCCGACGTCGTTGATTTTGGAGCCGGCGAACCTGACTTTGACACCCCTGACAACATTAAGCAGGCTGCGAGTGAGGCGATGCGTCAAGGCCAAACGAAGTACACGCCTACAGCCGGAACCGGATCATTCAAGCAGGCGCTAATCAATTTTTACCGTAATAAATTCAATGCTGACTACGGACCGGCAGAAGTGATGGGAACTTGCGGCGGCAAGCAGGCGATTTTCAATGCGGTGGTCACGCTGATCAATCCCGAAGACGAGGTTCTGATTGCAAAGCCTTACTGGGTGACCTTTCCTGAGATCGTCTACTTCGCGCGTGGTAAACCGGTTTATATTGAGACTGAAAAAACCGATTTTCTTTTGACACCCGAGCAAGTGGAAAAGGCGATAACTCCGCGTACTAAGTTGCTAATCCTGAACTCGCCATGTAATCCCTCTGGTCGAGTGATATCGCCAGATCAATTCAAACGAATCGTGGAGATCACTACAGAGCGTGGTATTTACGTCGTGTCAGACGAGTGTTACCTAAGATTTGTATATCCGCCTGGTGAAGTTTTCAGCGCCGCCAGTTTGTCCCGTGAGCTGAGGACTCGTTTGTGCATTGCAGGATCTTTTTCCAAGACCTATGCAATGACAGGATGGCGTATTGGTTACGCTCTCGGCCCGGAAAACTGGATCAAGGCGATGCTGAAAGTCCAGGGACATTGCACAAGCAATCCAAACTCCATTGCGCAGCGTGCGGCTGTCGAAGCGTTCGAAGGACCACAGGAATCTGTGGCAACGATGCTTGGAGAATACCGTGGTCGGCGCGAGTGGTTGCTCGCGGCCCTTAAGGAAACTCCGGGCATTGGCTGTAACGAACCTGAAGGTGCGTTCTATGCTTTTCCAGATGTCAGCGGATGTCTGCGCAAGGATTTGAAGACATCTGCTGATTTCGCGCAAAGGCTGTTGGAAGAAGAACAGACTGTGGTCACCGATGGGGCCGCCTTTGGTGCCGAAGGTTACGTACGCATCTCTTATGCGACATCAATGGCTCAAATCAAGGAAGGAGCAAAGCGGATAAAGAGGTTTGCAGAACGAAACACTTAAACAGCAATTTGATTTTTGGTTTCTTCGACTTCTGCCGTCCTGACCTCTGCTTTGAACTGCAACGTTAAATACAACCTTAAACGCAGACAACGACAGAAAAAGAAATGGCGGCGCCTGGTCGCATGCAACCACGCGCCGCCTGACTGTCGTCACCAACTATCAGTAAAGGTTGAAGTTGTACTCCAACTGCATCCACATCGAAACCTGGTGACCATCCTTGGTCGCTGGCACGAACTTGATTTGACGTGCAGCAGCAATCGCCCTGTCTGTCAAACCGTAAGGCAGACCTGAGACAGTTCGAATGTTTGTCACCTGACCGGAAGAAGAAAACACGCACTTCAATACTACGGTTCCGGTAATCTGATTTTTTCGCGCATCTTCCGTGTACTGTGGTTCAGGCTTCGACAGCAAACGCGCTTTCGATGTCACATCTTTGCCCGGGAATATGCGGTCGTAGCCGCCGCCTCCACCACCTGGCCCCCCGCCGCCATCATTCCGATCGCCTCCACCGATATTGCCGCCGCGGCCTGGGCCAATTCCCCCACCTTCGCCAGGTCCAATCCCGCCACCTGTACCTGTACCAATGCCGTTGCCGGTGCCGGGGCCAGATGAAGGATCCGTACTCTTCGACTTAAAATCGCCGTACGGTAACACGCGCGCGTCGGGCGGAACGAGCATCGGATCTGCAACGACAGTCGCAGCAACTGGCAACGACGGATTTTTAATTTGTGGTGGCTTCGGATCAGGCGCTACAACTTGCGGCACTGTCAACGAAGCCTGTGGGGTTTTACCAAAAGATGCGGGTTTCGGATCTTCACGACCTCCGCCGCCACCGCCCGCAGCCTTTTCAGGTTTGGGTTTACTGCCGCCTCCATTACCTTTGTTCAATCCTGCCGTACCTGGATCAGGGGTCGGCTGTTCGTCCGGAATGTCGAACATCTGTTCGAGCTGCAGCTCTTCCTGGTTTTGCGCGGTCAGATCGTGCTGCCGGTGTCGATCCATTGCGATGATCACGCCTAGAATCGCAAACAGGAAAGCAAATGAGCTGATCATTGCAAAAACAACACTACGCGAATCAGAAGGCTCCGCACCCATTACAGCCGCGCCACGGTCACGTCCGAGCCACGTCGAGAATAAGGCGACCAACATGCCGGCCGCCACTACTGCAAAACCAATCACGCCAAATCGTGAGCTTTTCGTTGACTGAGTTCGATCGAGTAGTGCGACAGCTCCGACAAGTGCGGCCATCGCGAGAACGGCTGCGCCCATTGCCAGCAAGGCGTTCCGGTTGCCCAGAAACTTACGCAACATCTGGCCGTAGCCAATGAAGGTCCGTTTTGTAAATCCGAAAGGGTCGCGCTTGAACTCAGGCCAGGTCAACTCATACTCGTGTGCGACGTCCCTTAACTCGTGAGCCAAACGTGAGACGAGTCCTGCATCGTCCATGATGGTTAGGTGATACTCATCCCTCATGACCATTGCGGCCGCCGCAGTGCTGGAAGACAAGGGTTCGATACGCCGCATGATAATGGCCGGTGACGAAGCAGGTGCGTCTGCATGGGCCGCAGCCTCTCGTGCCGCGGTAATGCTCGGTTCTTCCGACGTTGCAACAACGGACGTCAGCGGCGTCCCATCGACCGGACAAAAGCTGAACTTGTCAGCAAACTCTTCTTGGCATCTGGAACAAAACTTCATTGCTACTATCCCTTCTCGCCTCTGGGGGAGCAGAGCGCGCTGCGAGAGCTCGTCTGCGCCTGAAAATTCTCTTGCAAAGCTCGTTGCGATTCGTTTGTCGAGAACTCCCGAAGGTTGCGGCGCGGTCCAGAGACCGAGCAGTTTCTTGAGCTCATCGTCAGAAATAAATTCTTCTTCCGGCCCAACGCCACTCATGTCACGCCTCCCTCAAGGTAACAATTTGCCGATGACTATTCAAATAAGGACGTAATAACGTTTTAACTCTTTCTCGGGCCCGGTATAACCTGGCTTTTACGGCTCCCACATCTGTTCCAACCAGTTCCGCGATTTCGGCTAATTTCAATCCGTCGTACTCGAACAAGATCAACGCCTCACGTTGCAGAGGAGGAAGACTAAGGATTGCGTCTCTAACCTTTTCTGACAGTTCTTCCTCCAACAGCTTTCCGAGCGGCAACTGCTCTTCGTGGACTTGTGGTTCGTTGCCCATCTCATCAAGCGCTCCCTCACGTCCCGTATCTCGAAAGTGCTTGAACGCGAGATTACGAACAGCGGCAAATAAGTAACTCTTCAATGACGCACCCCCCGCATGAAAGTTTTCCGGCTTTTTTAAGAGCGCCATAAAGCAGTCATGCGTTACGTCTTCAGCTAACTCAACAGATCCCAGCAGTCTGTACGCGAAACGAAAAACCGCAGTTCGGTGGCGTTCATATAATTCCAAAAAGGCCAACCGATCGCCGCGTCCTGCCCTCTCCAGCAAGTGTTCGTCTGTGGTTCTTTCGGGCAATCAACCTACTCGATCCTGCAGGAAATCGCTTCCTGCTATAGTTACCTTCAAATCGTTAAAGGATACGGCTTCGGAAAAAACTTTTTCTTAGACTGACCTCCGCATGGGAGTATATAACGGTTTGATTCGACAAAATCATGACACTCATTCGCACGCCAGAGCTTTGGATGCCGCTAAAACCCAAACGGTTGACGGGCAAAGACCTCGCATCTAAGATGTTTTCGTTCCCAGGAATAGCTGTTCGGCGTTCTCAACCAAATCCATAAAATGTTGCCTTCATTAAGCAAAATCTTCGTCATTCGTCCTGTCCTTATCGGAACCATATGCCTTTGCGGCACGCTTTCGACATCGGCTACCGCTCAGATTCCTGCCGAACCCCAAAGAGAACAATTGCTTAATGGCTTGCGTGTGCTGTTCTGGCCCCGACCCGGTGGCCCGGAAGTGCTCTTAAAGCTCCGCATTCACAGCGGCGCAGCCTTTGATCTCGCTGGCAAGAGTGGAGAAATGGCCCTTTTAGGCGATCTTTTGTTTCCTGACCGGGCAACAATCGACTATTTCACTGAAGAAGCAGGCGGTAAACTCGAGGTTGCCGTTAATTATGATTCCGTAACCCTAACTGTTGCCGGCAAGGCCTCTGACCTAGACAGAATTGTGGGCGTTTTGCGGAATGCGCTCCTGGCCATGTCTTTCACGCCCGATGTCGTTGGCCGACTGCGTGATGCCAGGATCAAAATCATTCGAGACACGGAAATCTCGCCAACTACAGTCGCAGATCAGGCCATCAAGTCTCGACTTTTTGGCAATTTCCCGTACGGTCGCCCTGCCGCGGGAATAGCTGAAGATCTAGCGAAAGTCAGCCGCGGTGATTTGATCCTTGCGCGCGACCGTTTCTTCAACGCCAACAACGCCACTATCGCGATTACCGGTGGTTTCGATCCTTCCCGCGCTATGCGTACCTTGCGGCAACTCCTTGGGCCCTGGCGCAGAAGTGATGAGCTTGTACCAACAACCTTCCGGCAGCCGGAAGCGCCGGATAATAAGATCCTCTTAGTCAACAGTCCCGGATCGTCTGCTGAGGTGCGTTTAGCGGTCCGCGGCGTCGCGCGTTCTGACCCTGATTATTTCACGGCACAGGTACTTGCAGCAGTGACACAACATCGGTGGCTGCAAATAGCACCTGACTTAGGCAAAAAGCCCGTTTTCGTCAGAAGTGAGTCTTACTATCTTCCGGGCATTTTCTCGCTCGGAGCGACGGTAGATAACCAGTCAGCGGCCGCCACAGTCGCCTCCGCACGAAAGGTACTGGCATCGTTTGTCAACACACCCGTAACTGTCCCGGAGCTCGAATCAGCGCGCGCTGAAGTGGCGGCGGAAATGGCCCGAGTTCTAGCAAAGCCTGAGGGTGTTTCAGATGCCTATCTCGATATTGATACATATAATGTCGCGCCGCTATCTGGTCAAATGTCAGCATTGAATCGGGTTTCGGTAGCCGACCTTCAACGTGTCGCCACAGGGTTATTTCGCGATTCATCCGTGGCTGGAGTGGTTGTTGGTGAAGCAGCGGTACTAAAATCAACGCTCACGGGAAAAATCAATTTTGAAGTTATGGGCGAAACTGATTATTCCACCCCCGCTGCGAAACCCTCTCAGAAATCTGCTGACACAAAGAAGCCCGGCTAATCACAAATTGATCGCAACTGTCTTGCAACCAAACCCCCATCATTTTTGGTTCTACTGTGGCTGAGAGCAGCAGTGGTGCAAACGAACACGCCGGTCGCGTGCGAGAAATGTTTGCGGCCATCGCGACGCGGTACGATCTTTTGAATCATCTGCTATCTGGAAACGTCGATAGACGATGGCGAAAGATTGTTGCTGAGGAGTTAGTCGCAAGACTCAATTCCCAACCAGCACGATTGCTGGACGTCGCATGTGGGACTGGTGATCTCGCGATGGCGCTATTTGAAACTACGGGTGCAGAAGTGGTAGCCGCGGATTTTTGCCGTCCCATGCTGGAGATTGCTGCACGAAAGCTCCCTCGGAACGTGGGATTGGTTGAAGGCGATGCATTGCGGCTGCCATTCGCCGATGCTTGTTTCGATGCAGTTACCATTGGCTTCGGTCTGCGGAATCTCGCAAATGTCGCAGCTGGATTGGCTGAACTCTTTCGAGTTCTTAAACCAGCGGGATGCGCGGTTGTGCTGGAATTTTCAAAGCCCTCAAATTTGTTCCTTCGAAGCGGCTTCGGTTTCTATTTCCACCGTATTCTGCCGGTTCTGGGCGGACTGGTGAGTGGCTCGCGAAGCGCATACGCATATTTGCCGTCATCAGTTGATCGTTTTCCAGATCAAGGTGAGCTTTGCCGAATGCTGGAGACCTCCGGTTTCAAGGATGTAGGTTTTCGAAACCTCACCGGGGGGATAGCGGCTATACATTTCGGTAGACGACCAGAAGAATTTTGAGATTGGTTGCAGTTCGATGGATTTGCAACCAGATACGTAGTCCCGAGGAAGACTTTATAAGCGCGCGGTTGTCGGGGCTGTGCGAATATATTAGTTAACCTCGGGCTACGTTTTTGTGTATTCCTCGTCTGCAATTGTAAACAGTCTGGTGTGCTATGATTCCGCGTCTTTCTTAAACCACTCCAATGAGATTCCGTCAGATTGCGACCGAGCCTTCGGCATAAAACTTTTAACGTGCTTAGGCGCGTACTAATGCTGCTACTGGTTGTTTGGACCGTAGTATCGCTGGTAACGCTTTTGATTGAATTAGTGCCGGGCGACCCTGCCGTTGCTGTGCTTGGCGAGCAGGCGACGCCTGAGCAGTTTGCTCAATTCCGTGAGAAACACGGCCTCGACAGACCACCCTTCTTTTTTTCGTTTCCACGGGATGGCAACAATCAGCGACATTTTGTCTGGTATGGGACACATAATCGGTATACCGACTACTGGCAAGCTATCCTGCACGGGGATATGGGATTGTCATTCCGAAATGACCAACCAGTCATTAACCTCATTCTCGAACGTTATCCCGCCACAATTGAGTTAGCCATATTTGCGCTACTAGTCGCCGTAACTATCGCTATTCCGTTAGGAGTAGTTGCTGGACGACACCGCGGTAGCTGGATTGACAACCTGGCGTCGTTCATTGCATTGCTTGGCATCAGTCTGCCGAGCTTCGTCATCGGTCCAATGCTAGTTTATGTCTTTGCCGTAAAGCTTGGATGGCTGGCGCCATCCGGTCGCTTCGACTGGAGCGACATTATCCTGCCTTCGGTGACACTCGGTGCAGCTTTATCAGCAATTCTGACCCGCATGGTAAGGTCTTCGGTCATTGAGGAACTCGGCGAAGACTATGTTCGCACAGCTCGGGCGAAAGGCCTGAGCGAACGCACAGTCGTTTACAAACACGTCTTGAAAAACGGACTAATTCCCGTCGTAACAATTCTCGGACTCCAGCTCGGTATCCTGTTAGCTGGCGCGATTATCACTGAAAAAATCTTCGGGTGGCCGGGTTTAGGGTTGCTCCTTGTTGAGGATGGGATCGGGAAACGTGACTATCGCGTCGTGCAGGGTTCTGTACTCGTAATCAGCATGACCTACATCATCGCCAACATGCTGACAGACATGGTCTATCGGTGGTTGGATCCAAGAATTAGATTGAGCTGATCTTTTTTCGATGAACCGCCTGACAATAGTTGGTCTCATCATCGTAATGATACTCGTCCTCGTTGCGCTATTTGCACCGTGGCTCGCACCGTACGATGTGGGAGCTACTAATCTCTCAATGCGCTACCTGCCGCCGTCGGTAGCGCATTGGTTTGGAACTGACTCAACTGGTCGCGACATATTTTCCCGGGTGGTATTCGGTGCACGCATCTCGCTGCAAGTTGGGATAACAGTAGTGGTTGTATCCGCGGTCATTGGCACAACACTGGGCGCTATCGCCGGGTACTACGGCGGCTGGATCGATCGCATTGTTGCCGGTTACGTCTTCAATGTCTTTCTGGCATTCCCTGGTCTGTTGCTGGCCATCGCCATGGTCGCTTTTTTAGGTGCCGGCTTAAATAAACTAATTCTTGCGCTCTGTATTATTGGCTGGGTCGGTTATGCACGATTGATACGAGGCCAGGTACTTAAGGTGCGAGAGTACGATTTTGTACAGGCTGCGCGCGCGCTCGGCGCCACTGATGCGCGAATTCTCTTCATTCATATCTTGCCTAATTCAATTCAACCATTAATCGTTCAGGCAAGCCTTGGTATGGCCGGTGCAGTGTTGTCCGAAGCTTCACTATCTTTTCTCGGGCTCGGCGTACCGCCGCCGGCACCTTCCTGGGGTGTGATGATCGAAGAAGCACGGGACCTGTCGACATTACAAGCAGCTCCTCACGCCCTCATCTTCCCTGGTATCGCCATCGCGCTCACCGTCCTCGCTTTCAACTTTATTGGCGACGGCTTGCGAGAGTATCTCGATCCACGTCAACGAGCGCGGTAGTATCAATGTCTCTCAATTCCCCGGAGTACCATTCACATGCGTTTCCGAATGTCGCAGCCACTGCACCGGCAATCGTGATCAGCAACCTGTCTAAAACCTACCCGACTCCGTTTCCAAGAGTGCGCGCATTGTTACGCCGTCCAATCAGGGAGCCAGTCGAAGCCTTACGGAATGTGTCGTTCGAGGTAACCACCGGAGAAATCTTTGGTGTAATCGGACGAAATGGCGCCGGCAAAACGACACTCACCAAAATTATCGCAACACTTGTGCAACCAACCCGAGGCTCAGTCGCAGTGGGCGGATTCGATAGCGTGCGTGAAGACGAACGAGTTCGGAGTCAGATTGGTTTGGCTGGAGCTGAAGAACGAAGCTTTTACTGGAGATTGACCTCAGAACAGAATCTACTTTTCTTTGCGCGTCTCCAAGGGCTCCCGGACCGCCGAGCAAAGCAGCGAATAGGAGAACTCTTTGCAACGCTGGAATTGGAAGAGGTAGGTAGGCGCAGATTTGGCGAGTTATCGACTGGAAACAAACAGCGTCTCGCCGTAGCTCGCTCATTGCTGTCCAGCCCACCCGTGCTGTTACTTGATGAACCGACACGGTCACTCGATCCACTCGCGGCAGCACGGATGCGCGCGCTAATCAAGAGGCTTGCTGAGCACGATCCGCCAGTCACGATTCTCTTCACATCACATAATCTTGCGGAAGTTGAAACTCTTTGTGCGAGAGTCGCGATTATCAGCCGAGGTGAAATCCGGGCCATCAACTCACCAGTCAATTTACGAGCGCTCTCTTCGTCGAGCGAACGAATTCATGTAGTGATCACCGGAACCAGGGAAGAGACGGTGACGCAGTCGGTTACGCAGCCCGCGGGCCTGGAGATCACCTTGCGACCTGACGCTACTTTGCGTATCTCGTTTACCAGAAAGAGTGGAGATGATGAGTTGGACCGCGTGATTCGTGAGTTGCAGGCAACCGGTGGTCGCGTAATCAGCATTGAAAGCGAGACGGCGACGCTTCTCGATGTTCTGGAAAAATACGAGAACGACTAAATGCATTCGCTGCGTCTACTGCCCAGGAGAATTCACGCCTTTGTCGCGCGCGATTTTCGATTGTTTATTAGCTATCGCATGCAGTTCTTTCTAAAAATACTTTCGATCCTTACTGTAGTTACAACTCTGTTCTTCATCTCCAAGATTTTCTCCGGGTTTACGGATCCGAAGTTTTCTCAATGGCGAGATCCGCTTGCGGGCTGGCTAACGGGTCTTGCCGTTCTTAGTTATTTCATGACTGGGTTTTCCAGTCTGGCGAATGCAGTGCGACAAGAACAGATGCAAGGCACTCTCGAAAGCGTTCTGCTGACACCTATCAACCTGCCAACTGTGATCGTTGCGAGTTCGGCGTGGGACTTTCTGGAAACTACTTTCTTTTCATTCTTGTATCTCTTTTTTGGCCGAGCGTTCTTCGGTGTTCATTACCGCGGCAGTTTCCTGCTTGCCTTTGCCTTCCTCGTGCTGACCACACTCGTACTTGCC
Organism: Pyrinomonadaceae bacterium; assembly: GCA_046262775.1. Lineage (GTDB taxonomy): Bacteria > Acidobacteriota > Blastocatellia > Pyrinomonadales > Pyrinomonadaceae > PSRF01. The sequence goes on from JBHEMC010000014.1 coordinate 44,113, forward strand.
TGTTTGGGAATCCTCTCGGCCAGCTTTGCTATGGTCTTCAAACGCGGCGACCCGTTCGGAATGTTTTTAGGTACAGGCTCAGCACTCTTTTCAGGTGTGTTCTTTCCGACGCAGTTACTTAAAGACTACGCCGGCACAAAGGTCTTCAGCATTTCCCGCATACTACCACCGACCTATGGCTTGGATGGAATTCGCCAGATACTGATTGAGGGACACGGCTTACTTCAGGTCATTCAGCCGCTACTCACGCTCCTGGGTTTTCTACTAATCTTACTACCTTTGTCCTTATGGGTATTTGGTCGAGCAGTTAGACGCGCTAAGCGTGAAGGAAGCCTGATCCAATACTGACGCGATGCGACTCATGAAAGGACTACCAATGAAACGGCTACTGCTCATATTGCTATTACTCGTAAACTGCGCGTTGTCTGTGCATGCGCAACAAACTGATCAGCGGTTGCAGTCGTCGCTTGTTGAACGCATCGAGCGAATACTCCAGCGTCCGGAGTTCAAACATGCGCTCTTCGGAATCGACTTCTATTCGCTGGATTCCGAACAACCGCTTTACACACTCAACGCGGATAAACTCTTCGTACCGGGCTCGACAACGAAGCTACTCACGGAAGGCACGGCGCTCGAATTGCTCGGTGGCGATTTTCAGTTTCACACTCGCGTGTATCGCACCGGAGCCATCTCAGCCAATGGGACACTGGCTGGTAACCTCGTTCTCGTGGCCAGCGGCGATCCAAATCTGTCGGCAAGAGTAACAGCTGACGGCACGCTCTCCTGGGAGAACGAAGATCACTCTTACGACGGCGATCCGGCCACTCGCGCCGTGCCGGGTGACCCATTGGTAATTATTCGCAAGCTTGCGCAGCAGATCGCTGACGCTCACATAAAAAAAGTAACGGGGCACGTCATCATCGATACGAGTCTGTTTCCCGAAGGTCAGCGCGAACTGGGAACACACGTTGTGATGTCACCTATCATTATCAACGACAATATCGTGGACGTAACGATCGGTCCGGGTCCGAGCGAGAATGCGCCGGTGACGATTCGGCAATCTCCGGCGACTTCTTATGTAAGGTTCGTGAACAACGCAAAAACGGGTGACCCGAAATCACGTCCGGATGTCGACTGGGGTTCGGATCTACTGAATGCGGATGGGTCGCACACAGTGACAGTGACCGGCACTTTCCCCACCGGTACGTCACCAATTCTGTACAAGTACTCAGTGCCCGCGCCAAGCCGTTTCGCGGAGTTCGTTATGGTTGAGGCGCTCCGTAACACAGGCATTACGATTGAACTCAATCCCAGTGACGCAAAAGACGATAATCGGACGCTCTCTTTACCGTACTTACCCGAGAAGCTCATTGCTGAACACGTGTCGCCAAAATTGAAGGAGGAAGTAAAGGTCACTCTTAAAGTGAGTCAGAACCTCCACGCCAGCATTACGCCCATGATTTTATCGGCGATACTGTCGCCGACGAATAGATCGCGCAACGGCTTCGATCTCGAACGCGAGTTTTTGCAAAAAGCTGGTTTGGATCTCTCCGGCGCTTCGCAAGGGGATGGCGCAGGTGGAAACGCACATTTCAGCCCCGCTTTTATGGTTAGCTTTTTATCCTTCATGTCGAAACAGAAGGACTACTCGGATTTCTATGCGGCGCTTCCGATTCTTGGTCGCGATGGCACACTCTTCGATATCCAATCAAACTCTACAGCAGCCGGGCATGTACATGCGAAGACCGGTACGTTCGGCATTTACGACCCGCTTAACAGAAAGCTTCTAATTACCGGGAAGGGATTGGCCGGCTACATGACCACGGCAACTGGACGTCGTCTCGCTTTTGCTATTTACGTGAATAATGTTTCCGTCAATTCCGACAGCACCGAAATAAAAAAGGTGGTGGGCCAGGCACTCGGCGAGATCGCCGCTGCTGCTTACGACGCGGCGCCATGAGTAGCGATTGACACGCAATAGGACGCGGGCTACCATCCGATCATAATCGAACAATTGTTTAGCTCTCCTACATCGCCTTGATGACGCAGGGAATCGCCGACAGCATTATCCAGTTAATAGGTAACACTCCCCTGCTTCATCTTTCCCGGTTCGCACCCTCCCCATTAGCTAATATCTATGCAAAGCTTGAATGGCTAAATCCAGGCGGCTCTGTCAAAGATCGGGCCGCGCTCGGCATGATATTAGACGCGGAACAGAAGGAGTTGTTGAAGCCGGGCTCGACAATCATCGAGCCGACTGCAGGAAATACAGGAATCGGTTTGGCCCTCGTTGGTATTGCACGTGGTTATCGTGTGGTCTTGTGCGTTCCACATGGTTTCGCGGCTGAAAAGATGAAACTGATTGAAGTCCTGGGTGGGGAGATTGAATACGTGGCGCGTGAAGCGGGTATGAAAGGAGCGATTGGACGTGCGCGTGAAATAGCCGCCAAAACGGCCGATAGTTTTGTCCCGCAGCAATTCGAGAATCCGGCAAATCCCTCCTTTCATGAAACTACTACAGCTGCAGAGATCGTTCAGCAGATGGAAGGTCGAATTGATGCGGTAGTGATAGGTGCGGGCACTTCTGGTACTTTTGTCGGCGTTGCGCGGGCGGTGAAAAAGTTAAACCCGAAGGCCTGGTGCGTGCTGGTCGAACCGGAAGGATCGATTTATGGCGGTGGCGCACCTGGTCCAAAAAAGATCGAGGGAATTGGTCAGGTCGACTTCATACCAACTATTTACGACTCTTCGCTCACCGACGAAGTGCTTATGGTTATGAACGATGAAGTCGGCGTCGCACTAAGACAACTCGCTCGGACCGAAGGAGTACTCGGAGGTTGGTCATCTGGAGCCGCGGCCGCTGCGTCTACAAAAATTGCGGAGCGCCTCGGAGCCGGAAAGCGCATCGTCACGGTGTTTCCTGACGGGGCCGAACGATACAGAAGTCAGGGAATTTTCAATGACTAGGTGACGACTCGCGTCAGCCTTTTACTATTACGACTTTCCTATTTACCATTCAAACACTATGGGATTCGCAACTATCGCAATACATTCCGGCCAGGAGCCTGATGAAACCACCGGCGCTATAACTGTTCCTATATATCAAACGTCAACTTACGCACAGGACGCTCTTGGTCGTCACAAGGGCTTCGAATATGCCCGCACACAAAACCCGACGCGATCGGCAGTAGAACGCAATATCGCTGCACTCGAGGGCGGGCGGTTCGGATTTGCGTTTGCTTCCGGCATGGCCGCCATCGATGCGACGTTGCGCCTCATAAAGGCCGGTGAGCACGTCGTTGTTTCAGATAACACTTACGGCGGTACATCGCGCTTATTCACGCGCGTTCTGGCGAACTACAACGTTGAATTCGATTTTGTCGATACGTCTGACGCTCTCAACGTGGAAGCCGCGCTGAAGCCAAATACGAAAATGGTGTTCATCGAAACGCCCACAAACCCGGTGATGATCGTGACGGATCTTAAAGAAGTGAGCGAGATCGCACACCGAGCCGGCGCACGTGTAGTTTGCGACAACACATTCATGTCGCCTTACCTGCAGAGACCGCTCGAGTTTGGGGTTGATATCGTGGTGCACTCAACAACGAAGTACCTCAACGGTCATTCGGATGGCATAGGTGGTGTCGTAGTCTTAAAGGACGAGCAGGATGCCGCGTGGATCGGATTCGTCCAAAACAGTGCCGGCGCAATTCTTTCCCCGTTCGACTCATGGCTCGTGTTACGTGGTACGAAGACTCTCGCCCTGCGCATGCAACAACATGACAAGACAGGGCGCGCAGTTGCAGCGTTCCTTGAAGAACATCCGAAGGTACGAAAGGTCTATTACCCCGGCTCAGCGTCGCACCCTCAGCACGCCTTAGCGCTAAGGCAACAACACGGTTTTGGCGGAATGGTCGCTTTCGATGTTGGTTCACTCGAAGCAGCTCGAACGGTTCTCGAGTCAGTCAACCTGTGCACGCTTGCCGAAAGTTTGGGTGGCGTTGAGACGCTAATTTCGCACCCAGCGACTATGACTCACGCGTCAGTCGATGTGGAGAAACGCGAACGTCTGGGTATTACGGACGGCCTCGTTAGGATTTCAGTGGGTATTGAAGATACTGACGATATCATTGCGGACCTCGATCAGGCGTTAGAGAAGGTTTGACATCAGTGTTTCTAATTTCAAGTGTGCTCGTTATATTAAATCTTACAAGTTGAAGTAGCTGCGGAGATTTTTTTGCGGATGACAGTAAAACAACAGAAGAGTTACAATCACCGCCGTTCTCAGCCTTAGCAGTTTTCTTGCGCTCTCCTTATGATCATAGAGTTGTACGCCAAATCTGACGTTGGTCGCGTTCGTCGCGGCAACGAAGACAATTTTCTCGTTCTTGATCTGTCGACAGAACAAACCTGGACGGGCAACGACGGCGCTGTTCCACCCGACACGCTTACACGATTTAACCTTGGCGACAAAGGTTTGGTGCTGGTTGTATCTGATGGAATGGGAGGTGCTCTCGCTGGTGACGTTGCAAGTCGGATGGCCGTCGACTCTGTGCGCGAGATGTTGACTGGCGCCGAGGGCCAGGAAAATTGCGATCCAGGCATGCCTCTCGTTGACTGTCTAAAGAACGCGACGGTCTACGCCAATCTCGCGATTCACGTTAAGAGTCAGGAAGATTCACGATGTGCAGGTATGGGCGCTACCTTTACAGGCGCGGCTGTTAAGGACGACACCCTTGATCTGGTCCAGGTCGGAGACAGTCGTGGCTACATTATCCGGAGAGACCAAATTCGACTTGCCACAAAAGATCAGTCCCTGGTGCAACAGTTAGTCGACGTGGGTCAAATCAGCGAGTCGGAAGCCGAGACACATATGTTTCGTAATGTCATTCTCCAGGCGCTCGGAGCCCAAAGCGAAGTGATTCCGGTTACCGGTAGGATTAAGCTGCGACAGGGTGATGTACTGCTACTCTGCAGTGACGGTCTCAGCGGTAAGTTGCGTTCGGAAGACATTCAACAGATCGTTGTTGGTCATACCGACAACCTGCCGGAGGCCTGCAGCGCGTTAGTTGACGAAGCGAACAATCGCGGTGGCGAAGACAACATCACGGTTGTGTTGGCAAAGTTTATTGGCGATGATTTGCAACCTCCCAGCACGGAGCGAATCACGATAGAACTTCCTGTTCTCGAGGAAGACAAAACCCTCGACGATACCTACGACGCCGATACCGAAGCGCACTAATTCCTCTTCTCTGGTAAGTCACGCTGCCGCCAATCGGGCCCATCCGTAATACGCCGAACGTATATGGACGCACCTTGCACGCTGTCCACGCACACGCGCTCTCCCGCCTCCAGCGGCTCTTCACCTTCAGCCGGATAAGCGGTCCACGTTGAGCCAAAGACTTTAACCGCGCCCTCATGCAAGGCTCCCTTGCTCGAGGAAACGACAGTGCCGATTTTACCCGGAAGCGAATCAACGCCCGTGCGCAGTGAGTCGCCGGTCTTCTCTCGTGAAAAGTAGTTTACGAAGATTGTGCGCGAGGCTGCCGTTAATCCCAATGATGACCCAGCAAACAGAAGAAATTGAATTCCCAGGCTCTCAATTCCAATCAGGGCTGCGAAGCCGGCCAAGAGTGCGCCGATGCCGAACCACAGGAGGACAAACCCTGACGTAAAAATCTCAGCCACTACTAAGATTGCGCCGAGTACGAACCACAAAATCCAAAAAATGTCGCCCATCTACTATCCCTTCAAAAGGTTTTTCAGTATGAACCAAATGTTTGCCGGACGCTCGGCCAGGCGACGCATGAAGTAAGGGTACCAGTGCTGTCCATAGGGCACGTATACGCGCATGTTATAACCATCCCGAGCGAGTTGGCGCTGCAGGTCACGCCGGATGCCGTACAGCATTTGAAATTCGAATTTGTCTTTTCCGATGCCTTCGCGCTGTGCATAGTCAATCGTTGCGTCGATCATTTTTGGATCGTGAGTCGCAATTCCATGGTAGATGCCGCTCGCCAACAGGAGTTGCATAACCTTTACATAGTTAGCATCCACATCACGCTTGTCGGGAAAGGCGACTTCACCAGGTTCGTTGTAAGCTCCCTTGCAGATACGAATCCGCGCGGGCAATTGTATTAATTCCTGTGCGTCTGAGATCGTTCTGCGAAGATAGGATTGCAACACGATCCCGACGTCGTTCAATCCAAACTCTGATCGTAACCGCCTGAACAGGTCGATCGTTAGCTGAGTTACCCTTGACTCCTCCATATCAATGCGTACGAAATTCCCTCGCCTGTGAGCCTCCTCTACAACCCGCCGAGCATTGTGGTAAGCGATCTCCGGATCCAACGCTAGACCAAACTGCGTAAGCTTGATGGAAACGTTTGAGTTTATGCCCGCGTCGTCTATGCGCGAAAGGATGTTCAGATATTCAGCGACTTCGTCTTCAGCTTCACTGAGAGCTGACACAGCTTCGTTCAAATGGTCAAAGGACGCCGAACAGCCTTCTGCATTGATCTCCCGAATGAGTGGGATCGCTTCATCGATACTCTCCCCGGCGACAAAGCGGGTTGTCAGTTTCTTGAATGGTCGAAACCGAGTCGCAAACTCCTTCAATCCCTCTTGACGTGACAAGTAAATAAGGGCGCTTCTGGTTACCATTATTTCGGTATGGCTTTCGCGGATTGAAATAGATACGTCCATCGCGCCAGTTGCCTACCATGCAACATGGCATGTGATATCCTTGGCCGCATTTTCCATAGAGGGCTGGATGGTGGTAAGGGTAAATAAGGAATCAAAGGAAGTGCAATGCGTCTGAAGCTCGTAATGGCTGCTTCAGCTCTGGCGGCCGTGTTGGGTGCCGGCTCTTGCATCGCCATTCTAATGGCGACATTCTCTTCTCTGAAGCCGATCACCAGACCAGGGCTAATGGTATTGGTCACGTTTCTTTTACCAACCGCGGCCGTAGTAATGGCCTCTATTTTTGTTTATCGCCATACCGCCCGACGCCGAAAGCTGCAAGCCTTGCTGACAGCGGTTCTTGCCACGCTCCTCAGTCTGTGCTTGTTTATGTTGGCTTCCATCCTAAGTTCGTATAAAGCTCCCAGGCAACCTATGCAACAGGGTGGACCATACATCGCTTCCTAAGCGGCCGTTACAGAGTGCAAACCAATCGTCTGTTGAACTGGACGTAAAGCATCTTTCACGAACCGAATGTGCTCATCCAGGTCCACACCCAACTCAAGCGCCCCTTGTTTAATGTCATCGCGATTGACAGTACGGGCAAACGCTTTATCTTTCAGTTTTTTCTTCACTGATGATACTTCCAGATCATCCAAACTGCGCGAAGGTCGTACTAGTGCACAGGCTACCAGGAAACCGCACAGCTCGTCGGTGGCAAAGAGGGCCCGCGCCATATCCGTATCACGTGGCACGCCGGTGTAAGTAGCGTGTCCCATGATTGCTTTGATGATTCTTTCAGAATAACCGCGACCACAAAGGATGTTCGCTCCCGTGAACGGATGTTGGTCCGCCGAGGGAAACATCTCGTAATCAAAATCGTGCAGTAGGCCAACGGTTCCCCATTCGTCTACGTCAGCATCAGGTCCGCCATATCTTGGGGCACACGAACGCATAGCAGCTTCGACAGCCAAAGCGTGCTTACGCAAACTGTCGCCCTTAGTGTACTCACACAGTAGTTCCCAGGCTTCACTTCGATCAGGCATGAGTAGCTGGACGCGTCCTAACTGATAAAACGAGCGTTGAAACGGGAAGATTAACTTACATGGAAGTCGGTTAAAACTAGCACGATGGTTTTGGGGTAGCAAGAGAGCAGCCGATCGACAGATTAAAACAGTTTCCATCGATCACACTGACGCAAACTAATGGGAGCAGTAGCTACCGGCGTCTGTCGCGCACACACTACGATTCAGCCTGTGTAGATTTGCGGGACTCGTTTATCTCTTGTAGCCAGGTCGCGATCGGATAACGACATTCTTCCGTGCACTCGTGACTTTTATTTTTCGATAGCGCTCATCGTGTGCTTTATTAATCGGATAATAGCCCAGCAAGTATTGCGTTCGCAGTTCAGCCGCAATCTCCGCGAATGCGTTTGGTAGTGATTCGAGCGTATCGGCACGAACTAACTTACCTCCTGACTTGTCAGCCAAAGATTTCAGGTACTGGTCAGCCTGGCTGTAAGCCATATCGAGCATCGCGCTTATGGAATCATCCGGTTGTGACCCGCGTTGTGACGACGGCCCCGGAGGTATACCACCCGTACGTCGGTCGGGCGGTAATGTACCTGACGTGGGTAGACCCGTGCGAGAGGGATCACGATTACGTTCACTTTCTCTACGACGTCTCAAGATTTCATCTGGTAATGGAAGACCGAAGGGACCGGAGGTGGGGATTCGACCTGAGTTAGGCACCGCATCCGGATTGTCGCTAGGGAATGTCGTAGGAGTTGTACCACCAGGTGCGCGCCGTATCACGTCAATCGTTGGTAGTTGAGGAGCCGCGTCCTCTGCCTGTTCGCGAGCTATTCGTTCTGTGTCGGCGCGCGTGTCATAGCGTATTGGGTAAACAATGACGCCTTCCTCATCCAGGCCACGAAGAGTACTGTCGAATGTGGCCAGATCGCTATGCCAGTCTACCCCATCAGTAAAAATGACAATCGCCTTACGACCTTGAATGCGTCTGACCTGGTCCAGAGCAACACTGAATGCGTCGTACACTTTTGTTCCGGTTCCAGACTGTGTTGATTTCACAGCAGAGCGCAAGAGCGCTCGATCGTTTGTAAAATCATTTAGATCCCGTATCTCAGTGTCAAACGTGATTATCTTTACGCGGTCAGCAGCTTGTAGTTGTTCAAGAAACGCGTAGGCTGCTCGCTGGATTGCAGGTAGCTTTTCCTGGGTGCTGGCGCTGGTGTCTAACATCAAGATCACGTGAAATGGCGCGGAAACAGTACCGAAGAACGAAATCTCCTGTTTGACGCCATCCTCGACGATGCTGAATTCATCCTGTTTTAAATCCGGTACGTACATGCCTGCCCGGTCGGTTGCGATTACCGGCACGGTAACTAGATCAGTATCAGTTTTGATGGTATCGACGTCTTGCTGCGCTTCAGTTTTCTTGTCTTCTGGTTTTGGTAAGGGAGTTTTTCGCGTTTGTGCGTTAGCAAGACACAGAACGAGGATGTTAATGACTAGAGCACTCGTGACCTTTGCTGACAACATCCGATTCCTCCAGAGCAATTCAGAGTTTTTTTGAGGCAATTCGCTTCTTACGCAGGTGTCGCGGCTAGGATGTTACACGCAAGCATAACGTTTCCCACCCTCAATGGCTATTGTTTCTTCACCTCAGCATTTGTGGCTTTCAGCGCTCTCTTTTGCTATGAACGAACCAACTCCAATTATTGCAAAACGCAGCCGACGCAGCGTTGCTTAGAACCGCAAGGAACCGACCATAGTTCTTCGTTCGGCTTTCGCGCATACTTTGAAACGATCCCTCTGCGTTCGTGCGCTGCTTTTCTATTCCCACCTGGCGCCCTGGTTTGGTTGCAGGAGCAAAGCCGTTGCTCGACAGGATTTTGCCCAGAAAGCAGCTTGCGGTTTGCACGCAACGTCAGTTGAAAGTGAGGAGCGGTTCAGTCACGCAAACTTCCAGGTGTGCTACCAACTATTGAAATGCACATTTGTCCAGTGCCTTGCTGGCGTCAGGTGCATCAACTAAAATGGCCGTCAGTAAGTTTACCCCTGATGAGATCCTTACTTCTGGCAGTCCTGGCAGCGTATTTAGTCGCCGCGATTCATTCCATTCTCGCGTTCATCAATAAGCGACGCTCACCTCAACGCGTGGCCGAATGGTCAATGGCCGCTGGATTTGTAATGCATACAGCGGTACTCATCGCTGATTGGACAATCGACGGTCACTATCCCCTGTTCTTCCTGAGAGAGACTCTTTCGTTCCTGGCGTGGACGCTTGTCGCCGTGTATGGATTGGTCCTTTACAAGTACCGGGCTCAGGCAGTCGGAACTTTTATGATGCCGCTGATATCGGCCTTGACGTTTATTGCACTTATCATCAAATCAGGCCCGCAGGATACACGCGGATTCTCCGGGACATGGTTATTTCCCGTTCATACAACTTTGCTGGTCTTTGCCTACGCCGCGTTCTTTGTCGTATTCATGGCGAGCGTCATGTATCTGTTACAGGAAAGAGAGCTCAAACTAAAAACGTTCGGGGCTATATTTCACCGCTTACCATCGCTCGCAACAGTAAATGAATTAGCAAGCATCGCGGCAGCCTTGGGCTTGACCTTACTAACCGTGGGAATCGCCAGCGGCATGGTTTGGTCCTCCACACGAGACGGCAGGATTTGGCACAACGACCCGAAAGAGATCTTCGCGGTTCTGACTTGGCTGCTCTACTTCTTACTGATTGTTTACCGATCAACAGCCCGTTGGCGTGGCCGTCGAGCGGCATGGCTCGGCGTTATTGGGTTCGCCTTAGTGTTATGTACCTTTTTTGGTTCGATGCTATTACCCAGCTATCACGTGTTTGGGTAGCAATCTTTTTTGCCTCTCCATGCGTACTGTAGCCGGCAGTCCGAGGTCGATAATCGCAAATCAGATGTCCATAGTTTTAGTTGGAGTCAATCATAAAACAGCACCTGTTGAAATACGGGAGCGTCTCGCATTTTCCGACGAAGCCTGCGCGGCTGGTCTGCGGCAGCTCGTAGACGGAGAGATTGTTCGCGAAGGCCTGATTGTATCCACCTGTAACCGCGTTGAGGTCCTCAGCGCTATGGCAACCGAAAAGCGGGACGAAGTTGCACAGCGAATCACCGAGTTCCTGACAAGTGCTCGAAATTTACCTTCGGGATTTCTTACGACTCATCTTTACCGTCACGCCGATGAAGACGCCATACGTCATCTTTTTCGCGTCGCATCTTCGCTCGATTCAATGGTGGTCGGCGAGCCACAGGTTCTCGGTCAGGTGCGGCATGCTTATTCGCTTGCAGTAGAGGCGGGAACTGCCGGACGAGTGATTAATCGATTGGTGCACCACACCTTCCGAGTCGCCAAGCGAATTCGAACGGAGACGGGAATTGCTGCGAGTGCAGTGTCGATAAGCTACATGGCCGTCGAACTTGGCAAAAAGATTTTTGACTCGCTAAAGGGTCGCACTGTCATGTTGATTGGCGCCGGTGAAATGGCTGAACTGGCCGCCCGTCATCTTGTAAGTGCGGGGGCCGTACGTGTTCTGATAGCGAATCGCACTCAAGAGTCGGCACGCCGGCTCGCGGATGAATTCGGTGGAGAGGTGGTCGCTTTCGATAGATTAAGCGAATCCTTAGCTGATGCTGACGTAATCATCTGCTCCACCGCTGCGCCGTCTTACGTCGTGACTGAGGCCATGATGCAGAAAGTACGGGAACGGCGCCGCAATCGGCCAACTTGTCTGATTGATATCAGTGTGCCGCGCAATGTCGATCCTGCAATTTCGAATGTGCCCAACGCGTTCGTTTTTGATATTGATGACCTGGAGTCCGTAATCTCGTCAAACATTCGAGAGCGTGAGCGGGAAGCACAGCGCGCTGAGTTGATAGTCGAATCAGAAGTAATGCAGTTTCAGCAATCACTTCGAGCTATGGACATTGGTCCCACGATCGGCGCACTCAGGCAAAAGCTCCAGGAACTTGCACGTGCGGAAATGGAGCGACAACGAAAGCGCCTCGGTCGCTTAACACCGGAACAGGAAACCGCTATCGAGGCATTGTTGATGTCGACCGTCAACAAAATCTCACACCCCGTTCTGAATCAGATTCGACGATCGTATGAAACCAGCGATTCTGATACGGTGCAGGCATTGCGAGACATTTTCGGACTCGAAGAGTAGGGCATCGAGTAGTTACATGCATCAGCTAATTATCGGCTCAAGAGGATCAAAGCTCGCGTTGTGGCAGTCAGGCCAGGCTCGTGCTCGCTTGCGATTAATCGATCCCGAAATAGAAATTCAAATTGAAATCATCAAAACTGAAGGAGACGTGAGAACCGATCCACTTACTGTGATCGGCGGTAAAGGCGTATTTACCAAAGAGCTGGAGGAGGCTCTGCTCGATCACCGCATAGACGTTGCTGTTCACTCTTTAAAAGACTTGCCAACACTCGTCCCTGAAGGTTTGGTGATAACTGCGATTTGTGAGCGGGAAGACCCACGTGACGCGTTAGTACTTCACAGGGAGCTGAATTCCAATGAAGCTTCATTACACAGACTGCCGTTGCGGGCCGTGGTGGGTACCTCGAGCCAACGGCGCATTGCGCAATTGAAAGCCCTTCGTGACGACGTTGTGGTGAAGGACCTCCGCGGCAATGTCGACACGCGCCTCCGCAAGTTGGATGAGGGCCACTATGACGCCCTGATCCTTGCATGTGCGGGCTTGCGACGTCTCAGTCTCGCAGATCGCATTAGTGCCGCTATTCCGGTTTCTGACATGTTGCCGGCGGTGGGACAAGGGGCGGTGGCTATTGAAACGCGTCTGGAAGACCAGTTCACTAATCAGCGCGTTGCAAAATTGAACCATGAACAGACCGCGATCGAATGTATGGCTGAACGCGCACTGCTCAGGTCATTGGGTGGAGGATGTCAGTTCCCCATTGCCGCTCACGCCATCGTCTATTATGACGAACTTAAACTGGACGCATTGGTGGCCCGCCCAGACGGTTCGCAAATTCTGAGAGAGAGTGTGCATGGATCGGTTGAAGAAGCAGAAAAGATCGGAAACAATCTTGCGACAATGCTGCTTGACCGTGGAGCTGCAGCACTCATTGCAGGCCAATAGATGGAGCAACCATTGGCAGGCAGGACGGTCGTCATCACGCGCGCTGCCTCACAGGCTGACGACTTTGCGAACGCCCTTGAGAACTACGGCGCGAAAGTCGTCATTTGTCCCACAATCGAAATCACTGAGCCGGAAAGTTACGCCCGTATAGATGACGCACTTGATCATGTTTATGGGTATGACTGGGTGATCTTCACCAGCGCCAACGCAGTCAAATACTTCCTTCGCCGATTAGCTTTCCATAAAAGAGAAGTTAGCGATCTCGATCAGCTTCAAGTTTGCGCGATTGGTGACAAGACGTCGAGCAAACTCGTTGAATCGAACGTTCACGTCGATCTAGTCCCTTCCTCTTCACGCGGTGAAGGAGTGTTTGCAGCTTTGTCGGACTTTGTCGGTGGGTCGGAGCAATTGCGCGGATTGAACTTCCTACTTCCGCGGGCGGCAGTCGCGCGCGACTATTTGCCTCAAGCTTTGGAAGCAGTGGGCGCACGAGTTGATGTGGCGCCCATTTATCGCACAGTAATTCCTGAGGGTGTCGACCGCGGCCGGCTGGCTGCCGTACTTGCTGGCAGCGCCGATTGCATTGCATTCACAAGCTCCTCCACTGTCAGGAATCTTGGAGTTTTGTTTGACACATGCGATTTGAGTGTTGTTCTGAAGGGCCTCACAATCGCCTGCATCGGCGATGTCACCACCGCGACTGCCACGGGATACGGGCTGCGCGTAGATATTCAACCAACAGACTTTTCAACTTCCGAACTCGCTAAAGCCATTGCTGATTATTACTCAACAAATAATTAGCAAGTTGCCGTGGCGTTCCACAACGCGGGCGCACATTAGCCCGCAACAACACACTGGCAAAACGCGCGTGCATGTTGAATCTTGCCGGGTATGAACCACTGCTGACTGCGCCGCCATAAGCTCTGCTATTGCGCGCCGAGTAAGGTTTATCTGCTGTGCTACACTGGCTTAGATGTCGTCACGCAACGTACTCATCTTCGACACGAACCGCGACACTATTTCATCGCTGCGCGAACTCCTTGCTGGCTGGGGCTATGATGCCGTAGGTGCCGAAGACATTCCATCCGCAGTAAGAGCGGTTTGCCAGCTGCGACCGACGCTGGTCCTCGACTCACGTAAATCAATCCAGGATTCTGCACTTTTGCGTGAGTTGCGGCTGCAGGATATCGACCTCCCTGTAGTGTTCTTTGCCGATCAGGGCTCTGCTCCTGAGGTCGAGGGAGTTTACCAATATACTGAGGAGCCATTGGATCCGGGAAAGCTTCGACTTGTGCTCGACCGCGCTGCGGAGTTAGCCGCAACGCGGCGTGAGAACGAACTACTACGCAGACAGTTGAGCGACCGCGGTGCGTTCGGCGAGCTTGTAGGTACATCAGAGTCGATGCGTCAGATATATACGTTGATCGAACAAGTCGCACCCTCTTCAGCCTCTGTTCTCATAACGGGAGAATCGGGCACGGGCAAAGAACTCGTCGCTCGTACAATTCACAAGATGAGTCCCAGACGCAATGGTCCATTCGTCGCCATCAACTGCTCTGCCATTCCGGAAACATTAATGGAGTCTGAGCTGTTTGGACATGAGAAAGGTGCGTTCACCGGAGCCGCGGCTCGCCGCCAGGGCTGTTTCGAGCTGGCCAATGCAGGCACGTTGCTGCTTGATGAAATCGGAGAGATGCCCCCACTACTTCAGGCGAAGCTGTTGCGAGTAACTGAAGAAAGGGCAGTAAGACGCCTCGGGAGCAGGAAAGAAATTCAGGTTGACGTGCGACTGCTCGCGGCCACCAATCGTTCTCCTCAGGAAGCAGTCGCTGAAGGACAACTCCGCGACGATCTACTTTACCGGCTTAATGTGTTCGGTATTCACCTGCCACCATTGAGCCAACGCAAGGAAGACTTACCACTCTTGGCCCAACACCTGGTAACGCAACTTGCGGAAAAGCACAATCGTCGCGCGCGCTTTCTGAGCCCTGCTGCTTTGACCGCCTTACAATTTCATGCCTGGCCGGGAAACATTCGCGAACTTCGCAACGTCATCGAGCGGGCGGTGATCATTTGTTCCGGCGAACAGGTGGAACGTCACCATTTTGCTCCCTATCCAATTGAACAACGAGAACGTTTACGAAATGAAGACACGATCACGCTTCCCGTTGGTACGCCGCTGGAAGAGGTCGAGCGACAGATGATCATGCGCACGCTTCAAAAGACAAAGAACAATAAAACACGAGCCGCTGAACTACTCGGCGTTAGCCTGAAAACCCTCCACAACAAACTCAATCTTTACCGCGAACGTGGTTTGCTCCATGACGACTGAGCCCATCGTCCTGCTTTTTTTCATCGATGGACTTGGCATCGGCACGAGAGGCCCACACAACCCACTCGACAACTTGTCAGAAGCGGCACCGCTGGCCATTTTTCAAAACGAAATCGCCGAAGCATGTTTTAACGGCATAGTCGCGCCGACTGATCCACGACTCGGAGTTGCCGGCAGACCGCAGAGTGCGTCAGGACAGACGACTATACTCACTGGAGTCAACGCACCCTCAATTCTCGGTCACCACAAGCAAGGTTTTCCCAACAGACATCTGCTGAAGATAATTGCAGAGCATTCAATTTTTCGTCGCTTGCGTGAGAAACAAATTGAATCGATCACATTCGCAAACGCCTACACGAGTCAATTTTTCACTCAGAGGCCACGCTGGGTCTCCGCGACAACTGCAGCAGTGGAAGCGGCCAACATTCCATTTCGAAACGTGAATGACTTACGAAGCGATCGAGCACTCTACCAGGACTTCACAAACCGTGTGTTGATTGAACGGGGGGAAGACGTTTTGCCTCGGACTCCGGACGAAGCTGCCAGCGTCTTAGCACAAATAACGAATGAGAATCGCTTTACGCTTTATGAGTTTTTTATCACCGACAAAATAGGGCACACTCAGGATTTCGAAAAAGCACGCGCAGTGGTGCCTCAGCTTGCACGATTCATCAGGCAGCTTCTGGCACAACTTGATCTAAGTCGGACCACAGTTATACTCACCAGCGATCACGGTAACATCGAGGATCTTGCGACCCGCAACCACACGCTTAATGACGTGCCGACAATTGTTTGGGGAGCAAACCAGGAAGCAGTCGCGGCGCGGATTAAAACCCTGGCAGATGTAACACCAACTATTCTTAATCTCCTGACAGCCCACACCTAAATCGCGAAAGATGCAATCTTGCGTGGATCATAAACCAGCGACTAGCAAAAACAATCCCCGCGAACTCTTTGGCTGGAAGATGTACGACTGGGCCAATTCCGCTTTTTACACAACGGTCGTTGGGGCTCTTTTCAGCCCTTACCTGACTCGTCTTGCGCAGGACGCCGTTGGTGAAAATGGAGTCGTACTCAATCTTAAATTCCTCGGTGCTGTCACGGCGAAGTCGTTACCAACCTTATGCGTTTCAATCTCAGTCGGGGCACAAGTGTTTCTGTTACCAGTGCTCGGTGCATTGGGCGACTACTCCAACCTGAAGAAACGGCTCATGGCGCTGTTTTGTTACATGGGTGTAATCGCGAACGCCTTGATGTTCTTCGTCGAGGGCAATCTGTATTTGTGGGGTGGACTGCTGTTTATTCTTGCAAACGTCAGCTTTGGCGCTTCGAATGTTTTTTACAATGCGTTTCTTCCCGATATCACGACTGCAGATCAGTCAGACAAGGTATCCAGCCGCGGCTATGCATACGGTTATTTTGGCGGCGGATTACTGTTAGGGCTGAACCTTGTGCTTGTGTTGGGAGCAAGTCGAATTGGAATCTCAACTGGCCTGGCGGTTCGATTGTCGTTCCTCTCCGCTGCTATTTGGTGGGGCGGCTTTTCCATCTTGACGTTCATGTTTTTGAAGTCGCGCGAGAGTTCAAAAACTTTGCAGGCGGGGACTAATTACTTGACTGCGGGCTTTCGTGAGCTTGCATCCACATTTCGTGAGCTTGTTCGCCTGCCCATGAGTCTCCGATACCTGCTGGCCTATCTCATGTACAACGATGGCATTCAGACCGTGATTTTTGCTTCCAGCGCATTTCTTGAGCAGGAGCTATTCAAGAACAGCAACCCCGGTTTTCTGTTAGAGATCTTTTTGATGGTCCAGTTTGTCGCTGTCTTTGGCGCGTTGATTTTCGAACGACTCGCATACGTGATAAAGACCAGGAATGCGATTTTGGTCTCGCTCATACTCTGGGGTGGAATTGTCATCTATGCCTATAAATTTCTTCACACACCTGCGGAGGCTTGGTTCATGGCAGCGGTGATTGCAATCGTCCTTGGTGGGTCGCAAGCCCTGTCGCGTTCACTCTACTCGCGAATGATACCGGCGGGCAGAGAGGCATCCTTTTTCGGACTTTATGAAGTTTCGGAGCGCGGTACTTCCTGGATGGGACCGCTTTTGTTCAGCGTGGTGATCGCCCGCACGGGATCGTACCGGCAAGCGCTATTGTCGCTGATCTTCTTCTTTATTATTGGGCTTGTAGCGCTGTGGTTTACGGATACCGATCGCGGAATTCACGAAGCTGGCAACCTCGTGCCTGAAGAGGCCGGAACTGCTTAACCTGCCATTCTTTCCCTGTTCGTCGAAGCTTTTTCCAGGCACTCGCGTGAACAGTAAATACTTCGGCCAGATTTCAGAACGATCGCGCGGCTCGCGGGCACCCACGTATTGCAACTAACGCAGCGTATGAGCTTGCCGTCAGCGGCTGATCGCGATGATGGAGTTTGAACGGAACCAGCGGCCGTACCTGTCAGGAAGGCAAGAACCTTCCGGATCATTTGGATGTAAGGGCGAACGCGCGAATAGACCAACAGAAGGACGGTGCTAATTACTGCTGCTAGAATTAGATATTTCAAAGGTAATCTTGGAACGTCGTCAACCGCGATCGTTGTCAGAGGAACCGCTGCCATACGGTTCGTCGGCGGCACGGCGGCGCGGCATCGGATCGGTTGCGCGGCGTCGGGGTTGCGATTCGCGCGCGCGGCGATCGATGCTTCCCGGTGTCAGGCCGCGACCATGAACGGCTTCTTCCAGAATCCGCGTGATCTCTTGAGACAGGGTGCGATGTTCAGCAGCTGCTCGTCGACGCAGAGATTCTTTCAGGTGATTTGGGACATATGCGCCAATGAAAACGCCTTTGCGATTTGCCATCTCTACTACGTCACTCCTTCGCTGCTGCAGTCGGGAACTACACCTTGCAATAGAAGAACAGGTCTATAAGCCGAATTCTGTACCCCGACAAGTCGGGGCGACGATCATTCATCTAGGCCAGTCGTTGCCGGCTGGCTCAAGCGACCTACCCGGAGGTCGTATCCCGACAAAGTAAGGATTCGGGCGGGCAGCCCTGTTGACGCCTCCCTATTTGGTCTTGCACTGCGAGGAGTTTGCCTGGCCACGCATGTCACCATGCGTGCCGGTGCGCTCTTACTTTAAGCCCTTTCGGGCCGCACCATTTCACCCATCACCTCGGGGGATGACGCTATTGCGACACCACCGATTGGCTGGTTTGCTTTCTGTTGCACTTGTCGTCGCTCGATCACTCAGATCCGATCAGATAACAATTCAGAGTTCCGTTCGCTGTCTCACGTGGAGATGGCAAAAGCTGAGTTATCGAACGCCCCGCCGTTAGCGGGCTCGCTGCCCTGTAGTGTTCGGACTTTCCTCTCCTGGGAGCCAATCCAACTTTCGAATTCGAAACTGGATCTTTTTACTGCCAGCAGCAATCGTCCAACCTGTTCATTTGCAAGGCAAAAGGATTATAGCAAACACGTGTTCAACGGGTATAGTCACCGAAACTCAACCCGTCCTGATGCTGCCTGGCCAATCGGGCGGTTACAGCTGCCGAGCGTTGATTAACTGATAAAGGCCGCAGAGCAGGTTCTGCACGACAAGTCACTTAGCCTCCACTGAACTGTCAGCCAAAGTACTTGAATCCCACACGCAATCCATTGAGGAATTGAGGAGGGACCGCAAGTGCGAGCGTAATTGATGCAGCAGTGTGAGAAAGCGCCAGGGCAAGGAGGTTCGGTTGCCGTTGATACACTGCGGCCCAAACGAAACCGCCGACCGCCGTGAGCACCGTTAGTAAGGGATTCGGCAAGTGTGCACAGGCAAATACCGTGGCGACGAACGCGATACTCGTCCAACCCCTTCCGAAAACAATCTGAGCACGACGATTGATATAACCCTGAAGGACGTACTGCTGGAAAAATGCCCAGAACGGTACAAACAGGAAACGCGGACGCAGCACTAGTTGCGGAAGAGTACCTCCAATGCGAACACGAGAGATAACGAGGATGACTAGCACAACAGCTATTGTGGGAAAGATGAGCAGACGTGTAGCGGCCCAGAATTTAGTAAGTCCAAGTCCCAAGTCAGACGATGTTTCTTTGCGAACCCGTTGCGAGCTGAGAATAAGGAAGAACGCCAGCAAGGCGGGTAAAATCACGAGGACTCTTTGGCGTGCGAAAAACGAGAGGAAGAACCACTCCGCAATGAAACAGGAAGTCAGAACGGAAACTATCTCCCATAGTGCTATTACGCGATCGTCGATTGAGGAGGCCGAATGATCAGTCATTTCACGAGAATCCCCTGAACGCCCAGCAGTTTGCCATCACCCGCAACCCGGAATGGTATCGGATCGCCAAGCATCTGCGATGTATATCTCACTCCTCCACCACTCGCGTGTAATGCATACACGCGTGCTTCATGCTGACCAACGGAAAGTGGACCAGGATTAAACAGGTACCCGTGCCACTCGTCTTTGGACCATCCTCCTTTCATTACATCCGGACGCGACAAATTCGCAGCCGTTGTGGCAACAAATTTGCCGTCAATGAATAACTGAACATCCACGCGGGTCCACTGTGAGTTGTTGTTGACTGCCCAACCGGCAATGCCATTTTGCGTTACTTCTCCCCACCCATGGAAGTAAGGAGGAAAAGCGCTTATATAAAATCCAACGGCAAGACCCGTGACAAGCAATATTTCAACGATCGATTTACCAATCAGCACATTGAGGAGTTTGGCTCGTGCGTTACTCATTTAACGTCCTAAGATAATTTATTTTTGCGGTAGGCGCGGTGCGACATCACTTGCATTCGCTACCGGATTTTCGTACCGCTGGGTAAGGCGCTTCGGCGACTCGTTCGGCGAACCCACTACTCAACGAGACTATTCGCCGCCCGGCAAATCCCTCGCGGTGAATAGATTAGGCCACATTGTTTTAAACTGATTGCGAACTAATGCTTCCACCTCATCAGCTGTTGCACAATCGAGACATTGCGTCGCCACTAAATGTGCGTCTCGTGAGTTGATGGCGGAAAGCGCTTCCCTCACCCGTGGTA
>JBHEMC010000015.1:0-60507 GCA_046262775.1 Pyrinomonadaceae bacterium
TCCAACCCATTAGTCAGCCTTTTGTCATCTTCACTGCACCCACACCAAACCCCATTTACACTTGAATGACTGTTGAATTTACGAGAATTGAGTGGTTCAAGTGAGGCTGGGTGGTGATGGAAATTCGGCGGGGTCGCGCTCCGCTTGACCCCTTCCTTACTTGAATTTTTCTGACCTGAGATTTTTCTGGCCTGAGCTGTCGACCCCTGTCAGCCTTTTCTGCTTGCCTTTGTCCGTCCCCCACATCTATCATCAACCTCGTATTGGGCCGAATCGGGTATACGTGTACCTTCACTGATTCGCCCCTGGCGATGTTCGTTTATATTGCTCCCAGAGGAGACGAGTGCATTGTTCAGTGACCAGTTTCGACGCGGTGAGTCCGAGAAAAGCAAAATTCCGGGAGTAAAGAGTTCAAAGCTCATCTCCAATCTTTCGGATGCGGCCTGGAAAGCTTTTCAGTCGATCAACCGTCGCCTGCCTGAAGGAGAATCCATTCGGCCATCCTGGGCGCCGGGTCCGCTTCTAAAATCTTACGAACGTAGCGCTCCGCCACTCGGATTCCCACGCGAAACCGATAGTCTTTGTCCCACATGCGTCAAGGAAGTTCGCAACGCAGTTATCTCCGGTGCAGTGCCGCTGGAAACGTTGATGCATGAACACCCGGGTGAAATCAAGGCTCAGATTCTGGAAGAAGACGGGCAAGTCATCATGCGAAAAGACTGCCCGAAGCATGGACTATTCGAAGACGTGATGTCTACTGATCCAGCGTTTCTGGAACGTATCGAGTCACTGTTTTTTGGCCGCGACTTTCGCGCTGCTGAAGATAAAGACATTCACCGACATGGAACCTCAAACATCAAATTTGGCCGCGGCGCCGTGCTTACTGTCGATCTGACAAATCGGTGCAACATGATGTGCAATCCATGTTTCATGGATGCAAACCAGGTCGGCTATGTACACGAACCGACATTTGAAGACACGAAGGCCATTCTAGACCGCGCCGTCTCTTTTAAACCGCGGCGGCAGGTAATCATCCTATTCTCGGGCGGCGAGCCCACGCTGTCGCCCTACTACCTCGAGGCAGTCGCTTACGCTAAGAAGATTGGCTTCTATCGCATACTCGCTGCCACGAATGGCATTCGCTTCGCCGAAGACATCGAATTCTGCAAGGCCGCAAAAGCTGCGGGCCAACATGGCGTCTATCTTCAGTTCGACGGTGTCAGCGAAGAAAAGAACAAGCACCGTGGCGTCGGTAATCTGTTTGATGTGAAGCTGCGCGCGATTGAAAACCTGGCGAGTGTGGGCATCAAAGTTACTCTGGTGGTCACGATCGTAAACAATATTAATAACGATGGCATTGGACAAATTGTTGAGTTTGCGGCGAAGAATATCGACAAGGTGCAAACAATCGCGTTTCAACCTGTCTCGTTTACTGGTCGCGATGAAGACATCTCCGACGAGATGCGCACGAAGTGGCGGTACACGCTCGCGGGTATGACTCACGATTTGAAAACCCAACTCGACGGCCACATCCAGCCGCTGCGCGACTGGTTTCCGCTTTCTTCGTATTCAGCTTTCACCAGCGTCATGGACATGCTGCAAGGCGCCGATGCACCCTGGGGCTGGTCATCATGCAACTGTCACCCGAACTGCGGAATCTTCACCTTACTGGTGGTCAATCGTCACACAGGAAAGTTTCGATCGCTGTTCGAGTTCTTCAACTACGAGCAGTTCATGAAAGACGTCGCGGTGATTACAGACACCGCGCGCGGCCGGAAACTTTCGTATGCTCAACTCGGCATGGCCATCATGCGCAACTTCAATCCGGAGCGTGCGCCTGAAGGCTTTCCAATCTCGCAAATCATCAACTTGTTCAAGCCGTCCTCCACAAACTCAAACTCGGATCGGAACGATCGCATGCAATCAGCGGCAAATGATGCGGCCGACGTTTGGCGCGTACTATGCGTTGAGGGGATGTGGTTTCAGGATCTATTCAATTACGATTTTCGCCGTACCGAAATGTGCGTAATCCCGTATGGTACGCAGGAAGGGGAGATCTCTTTTTGTGCTTACAACACCGGCGTAGGTTGGCGACAGATAATCGAAAACATGCACAAGACCGCCAACCTTGCCGAGTGGTACGAAGAGCATGGACGGCACAAGGTGTATGCGGCAGGAAAGCCGGTCCCACTCAACACCACTAAACACTCATTGAGTCTTCCCATCGTTCAAGCCGTGCTCGCCGCCGACAGCGAGGAGCATAGCGCCGGAATTTCTCCTTATCTCATTGAAGAGCAGGAAGACCAGTCCGTCGCTGTGTGACGTGAAGTATAATTAGCGACTGATTTACCCGAAACTGACAAATCGAAGCGAACACTGACCGCGCAATTCTTCGAAGTTTCATTTTCATCCGCGCTTATCTATGGTGATTTTGTGGCTGGCTTTGTCCTTACGGTCGGGCCACCATCAAATTTGAAATGCCGCGATCGCGAAGCATCTTGTTAAATCCCGCCACGTCTTTGGTCATAAGTGAGTCGTACTGCTCACGAACCATCGCCAACTGCTTTTCCAGTAGCGCCTTTACTTCCTTTTGCTGATCTGTAGGACCGAAATCTGCACCACTCAATCCACTCGCGAGGTAATTAATTTTACTCATCAGCTTCGGCGGCCAGCGCGCCGTGTCCTGTCCCTGCCCCGTAAGTAGTCTCTGCACCAAATCGTCTTCGATTGCTGATAACTTCTTATCCAGATCGTTAGCCGCGCTCTTTACCGACTCATCCGTCTGGAGACCGGCCGTGACTTGATAGAGCTGCGATCTAATTACTTCAAGCGCATTCACCATCTCGCCAGCACTCTCCAGGTCTTTTCGCAATTCCAACAACATTGTCGTTTGCGTCGCGATGTCACTGTCTGTCCCATTCGAGTTTGGATCCTTCTCAATCACGAGTGGCTGGCTTAACTCTTGACCACCAGCACTCAATTTCACGGTATACGTACCAGGCGCAAGAAGTACTGACATGCGTGGAGCTCCGGGAGCATTGCGCCACCCTTCCGGGCCGACGCCAACCTCAGGTGCGTACGCTGGACTTGTTCGCATCCGCACTTCTTTCGATGGTTCGCCTTCCAGGTTCCACGTTACGCGATTGATTCCGGCGCTCTTGGTTCCTGTGATTGTGCGTACGGTTTGATGCTGCGCGTCTTCGATACGGATCTTCACATCGCCACCTGGAACCGTCTTCAGGTTATAGCTAATTGCAGCGCCGTACGCTGGATTTTGTCCCGCTGTTGGATCATCAGACATTGTCACAGGTACTATGCCTGATCTGAATCGATAGGTGGGTCTCGGCGGAAACAGGTGAACCGCCGCATCGCGAACCGCTGTGGTCATCTGCTGAATCGGCGTTAGATCGTCGAGAATCCAAAAACCCCTTCCATAGGTAGCTATCACCAGATCGTTGAAATGTTCCTGCACCACCAGCCAATAAACAGGAGCGTGCGGCAGATTCGCTTGCAGTGGTTGCCAGTTTTCACCATCATCAAACGAAACGTACAATCCGTTTTCCGTCCCAAGGTACAAAAGCCCCTGACGTGTCGGATCTTCTCTCAAGCAATGCGCATAAGAAAGCATGCTGTGCGGTATCCCATTTGTAATCTGGGTCCACGACTTTCCATAGTCTGATGTTTTGTAGACAAACGGATCGCGGTTATTGACCTGATGAAAGTCGACCGTGATGTACGCCGCGCCGGCGCCGTAGCGCGATGGTTCAATGTTGCTGACGGTACCCCACACGGGCAGATTCGGAATGTTCTTTGTGACATTGGTCCAGGTCTTACCGCCGTCGCGTGTCAGTTGCACCAGACCGTCGTTAGTTCCCGCCCAGATCAGTCCAGGTTCCTTCGGAGATTCAGCAATCGCAAAAACCACTCCTGCATATTCAACGCCAATGTTGTCGCCCGTAAGTCCTCCGGAAAATTTTTGTCTGCTCTTATCGTTCAGCGTCAGATCAGGACTGATAACTTGCCAGCTTTGACCGCCGTCTGTCGTCTGGTGAATATACTGACTACCGACATAAACCTTGTTGTGGTCGTGAGGCGAGATCGTAAGCGGCATCGTCCAAACAAAGCGGTACTTGAGATCAGCCGCAGGTGAACCGTTCACCTGGTCCGGCCACACTTCAACGTTCCGTGATTGACCATTCCGGAGGTCGTAGCGTTCGACAATTCCCCCGATGCTGCCAGAACCAGACGCACTCGACCAAACGATGTTGTTATCGACCGGATCTGGTGTAGCCCAACCACTCTCGCCCCCCGCTACAGAATGCCAGGCGCTTCTTGGAATCTGACCACCACCGAAACCACCGCCAGCCACGCGGCTTGGTCCACGGTACGAAGGATCGTCCTGTTCGTTGCCGTAAACGTAATAGGGCACCCTGTTGTCAACAGTGACGTGATAAATTTGCGCGATTGGCAGTTGAATGCGATTCCATGTACGTCCTCGATTTACGGAAATCGATACTCCGCCATCGTTTGCTACTGCCATTCGACTCGCGTTAGTTGGATCAATCCACATGTCGTGGTTATCACCGCCGGGACTGCCGCCGAATGATCCCGGGCGAATGGATTCTCCGCCGTCAATTGAGACGCTATAGGCCGCCGTCAAAAAGTAGGTTTCGTTCTCGTTGTCCGGTGAAACCGCCATCCGGAAGTAATAGTGTGTACGACCACCCAACGTGCGGTCGTAACTGACAAGCCGCCAGTTTTCACCACCATCGTCGGACCGCCATAATTTGCCTCGATCTGTTTCCTTTCCGTTAAGGGGCACACCGTCGCCCGTCTCGATGAGCGCATAAACTCTGTTCGAATTGCTTCGCGCAACTGCCACATTAACTTTGCCGGTGGTTCTAGTTGGCAGACCGTTGCCAGACAGACGTCTCCATGTCATGCCGCCATCTATCGACTTGAAGAGACCACTGCCGGGACCTCCACTTTCGCGTCCCCACGTATGAATTTCTAACGGCCACATACCGGCGAACAACACCCTCGGATTGTTTGGATCCATAGCCATTTCCGAACAACCAGAGTTCTCGTCGGTGAACAAAACGCGCTCCCACGTTTTTCCGCCGTCAGTTGTGCGAAATACTCCACGCTCTTGCTGTGGTCCATAAGCATGACCGACTGCGCCCACGAGCACGACATCGGGATTACGTGGATCGATCACTATACGACTGATGCGACCTGTTTTTTCGAGCCCCATTAAGGTCCAGGTCTTACCGGCATCCGTAGATCGATAAACTCCCTGCCCCACCGAGATATGACTTCGTATCCATGGCTCACCCGTGCCGGCCCAGACAATATTTGGATCAGAAGGCGCGATTGCCAGCGCACCGATTGAAGAAACCGGCTGGCCATCAAAGATCGGCTCCCAATGAGTACCGCCATCAGTGGACTTAAAAATGCCTCCGGATGCTGCACCGGCGTAATAAATGTTGGGCTGACCGGGAATGCTGACAACAGAAGTTACTCGATTACCGACAGGCCCGATGTATCTATAACGAAGAGAACCCAACACATCTCTGCCGGATTCCTGAGCGTTAACGGAAACGAACGCTATTAAACAAAGCGCAGCGGTGAAGAGCTTGAACGATTCTCGCGATGACATGGCGACACTCCTGTCCACCTAAACAGGTGGGCTACTGTTAATTGTCTGTGGTGTTTGACGAGACCCGGCTTGTTCTTTGGAGCGCCGAGATTATTGCATAGGACGCGAATAGATGCACCGACGATTTTCCGATCTACCCTGAAGTTCTGACCGCCACGATAGGTTCTCGGGCGTAAGCCGCTGCATCTTTAACCGGGGCAAAGCGGACGATGGAACCAGTCGAACCGCGTCCCCCTTGACAGTCTAGGTGACCCACACTTATTCTTCCCTAGAACATTTAGGTGAGGGTGGCGTCAATGAAAAAGACCGACGTGTTGCTACAAGGTACGCTCGACATGTTGATTCTTAAGTCGCTGTCGACCGGCCCGATGCACGGCTACGATATCGTGCGCTGGATACATCAAATTACGGAGGATGTGCTGCGCGTGGAAGAAGGGTCCCTCTATCCAGCGTTGCATCGTCTCGAACGGCGCGGCTGGATTGACGCGGAATGGGGAGTCTCCGAAAACAACCGGCGCGCAAAGTATTACGAACTTACGCGGGAGGGACGAAAGCAGTTAGCCGTCGAAAGCTCAACCTGGCGACGCATGACAACCGCTATCGACAAAATTCTCGAAACGTCGTGAGAAGGGAGATCAAAATGACTCTCAGGTCGGTAACCAGCATGCTTCAGTCGCGTGCACACGAACAGCAAGACGTAGAAGATGAACTTCAGTTCCACCTCGCTATGCTTACGCAAGAGAATCTCGCGACAGGAATGTCTTTCACTGCAGCCGTCGAAGACGCCAAGCGACGCTTTGGTGATTTCGAGCGGCTCAGACGCCACTGTTTGGCAAATAAACGACAGGAGAAGCTAGTGGCGCTGATATGGTTGACGCGCATAGCTGTCGCGGTCGGGCTGATGTTATGGGTAATGCCAATCAATCAGGTAAATGTACTCGGAATGCTCGTGACCGCGATCGCAATTCTCGGATTCGTCTTTTCATGGCTGCGGTCTCAGGCAATCGATCATTCACCGGCTGGCGTTGAGGAGATTTTTGAACGTTCGAATAAACCTGCTGATTTTCTTAAACGACAACGTCTGCAAGGCGCGTTAATGATTGCACTCTTGCTGTTTAGCATGCTAACAGCTGCTTTCGCTGTTGCTGGTTCTGCTATTCGTTTGCAGGCATTCAACTTCGTTAGAACGCAAAACTCAGAACCGGTGAAGTAGAAATCGCGCTGGGTCGCTCGGATTGCGCTGCCTTCGTCGTGGTACATGTTGGCACTGATTCGTCAGGACTTCTTTACGAGCAGTTGTGAAAACGTGTTGATGAAAGTCACCGGACAATCGTGGATACGATTGTCGAGTCGGAATCTGGGATTCTTGCAACCTTTCACAAAACAGGCTCTTGCGCCTCTCTAATCGCGGACGCCGATTATCGTGTAGAAAAGCGGCCATGCCAGCCAATTTGAAACGTTTGAGGCTGTAATTACTGCTTTTCACCAGTTCGTATCAGGCAAGAAGTCACTGATCCCTCATCAGACTGCCTAATGCGGCAAAAACAAACTCTTGACGCCCACAGTGGTCCAAGTTAGTATTTTCCACGGTGTCGGTCCTCAATTGCCGACGCTGCCCCTTTTAAACATCTGACGGGACCCTTCTCAGGACATTCGTCAGCACCATCGACCCGCCCACTTCTTAGCCTCGAATGAGGGTCACATTCACTGAGAAACAACATGAGCCCAGAACAAGAAAAATGGCGTGTCAACACGGTCGAGGGTCTATTTGAAACGGACCTGCAAACGCTGAAACAGTGGATTGCTGAAGGTTGTGTTTTGCCGACCGATAAAGTCAGCAAAGGACCACTCGGGTGGATTGAGGCGGGACGCGCTCCAGGGTTGAAGGCTGCTTTCGCCGGCGAAGTAATGGCAGCTCAAGTACCGGAGGCGACCCCTGTAACACAAAGTGAAATTCTTGCCTCAGAGAGCACCACCACTACACAAACGCCTCCGAGCAACAGTTGTTACAACCATCCAAAGATAGTACCTACATACATTTGTCGCGTCTGCGCGGCGACGTTCTGTGATGAATGTCCGCGTTTTGTAAGCAGTAGTGTTCCGGTCTGTCCACTCTGTGGAGACCTTTGCCGATCCTATTCGGAGGTCACAACGAAAGTCGCGCGTAGCGAATTTCAGTCATCGGGTTTTGGTGCGTCCGATTTTATGCGCGCCGTCCGATACCCATTTCAGCACAAGGCCGCGCTATTCTTCGGCGCATTTATGTACGCACTGCTCTTGCTGGCCGGCTTTCGCGGAAGCTTAATCGCCTACGTGATCATGTTCGGGTGTATCTCGCACGTGATCAGTCAAGTCGCATGGGGAAGATTGAATCGCAGCTTCATGCCCGACTTCAGCGCATTCTCTTTTCTTGACGACCTGGTTGTGCCGTGCTGCCTTGGAATCGGCATTACGATCGTTACCTGGGGACCTATCATTTCATTAGTTGCAGTGCTGTTGTTTGGATTTGCGAATAGTACTCCTTTTACACCGCTAGACCAGCCGGCGGCGCAGAATACATCAGCTCCTACGACCGACGACTTGTCTGTGCTCACAGATCCAAACGCGGACCCTAACAAGCTTGCGGAAGCGAATGAAAAACTAGACCAGCTCAGACCAGGCGCACAGATTGCCAAACAGGCGGAAAAATCAAAACAGAATCGAAGTGATCCCGCTGCCGGTCTGCGCATGCTGATGCCCTACATAAGAGGCGGCCTATTAGTAGCTGCTCTTTTTGTTGTTGGATTTCTATGGGCGGTTTTCTATTACCCGATGGCGCTTGCCGTTGCTGGTTACACGCAGAGTTTTGCGTCTGTTATCAATCCGCTTGTCGGATTGGACACCATCAAACGTATGGGTGCGACTTACTTCAAAGCGTTCGGCATGGTCCTAATGCTGCAGGTAGCGGCATTGATTATTGCACTGATTGTCGCGCTTATTACTGCGCCGTTGGCATTACCATTCTTTGGGAATCTGCCTGCGCAGTTCGTAGATGGCGCCATCACCTTCTATTTCAACCTGGTAATCGCCTGTATTCTCGGACTTTCCCTGCATAAGTGCGCCGATAAGTTGGCCATCAGCGTGGATTAGATACATCTTGTTGACCCGATCACGTCAGATTACTGATCTCACCTTCAATTCGTAACCGAAAATTGATTGACTTCTAATCGGCCCTGGCGTAAAACGGGCGCTGCTTATAAACCAACCGCACCATCTTCTCTGGTGCTCGTGCGTCGATCGATCCGTTAATCAACGAACCGGTAATGCCGGGCGATACTGAAAGGGAAACCAATGAAATCTAAACATAACCGGCGCAGAGTTATCGGCATCTTTGCGCTCCTTACTAGTATTGCCGTTTCCGTAGCTCTTTCCGGTAGACGATCAGCAGCTGCGGAACCTTCAGAGCAGGTGATCTTCAGCGGCGTCGGGTTTGCTGCCGAAGGCGCCTGGCAAAGTCCCGTCGGCTTTTGGATCTGGTGTCAACCAGAAGGCAATGGACCATATGGTCAAAACCATGTATGTGCAGGAGCCATGTACGTATATGCGCAGGCTCTCACGAAAGGCGTACACGGCTTTATCGACGAGGGAGACGAAGGCATATACACGATGCATGTTTTTGCTAACGATGGATCAAACTTCAGCGCCGACCTCACGAATCCGGAGGAGGCCGTGAAGGGCCCGCGCAACACTGTAGAATTCACTGTGACCACGCCCGCGGGAACGAGTTCGGGTGCGAGTACAAATTCCGTTGTGAACGTTACTGGACCGTGACGCTAGCTCCTGTTTGACTTTGAGGGCGTTTTTTCCTGCCTGACTCAAGCCGGAAAGACGCCCTAGTTTTTACGAGGCAGCGTCCGCTAAAGCATCGCCGACCACCGCAACCAGACGTTCAGCATTCTCTAACGTAAACGGCATAGGCGGCCGTATCTTGATCACATTGTGAAATGGGCCGTCCGTTCCAAGCAGAATTTGGCGATTGCGTACGCGGTTAACCACGAAATCCGCTTCCGAAGTCGCAGGCTCACGTGTTTCACGATCTCGCACCAACTCAACTCCAAGGAACAATCCCGACCCGCGAACATGGCCAATCAATTGATGACGGTCTTCTAACAATCGCAGCCTCTCCATTAGATACTCACCTACATTAAGCGCATGGAGCTGTAGACCTTCCTCACTAACGACCTCCAGCACGGCTAGACCTATTGCACACGAGACGGTATTGCCACCGAACGTGCTGAAAAACTCCATCCCGTTATCAAAAGATGCCGCAATTTCAGGTGTTGTTATGACTGCGCCGATCGGATGACCGTTCCCAATCGGCTTCCCAAGCACGATCACCTCGGGAACTACGCCGTATCTCTCAAACCCCCAGAAATGTGTCCCGATGCGACCATACCCCGTCTGGACTTCATCAGCTATGCAAACACCTCCCGCCGATCGGACCAGCTCGTAAACAATTCCCAGATAATCGTTTGGAAACACAATTTGACCACCGACGCTCGGTAACGACTCTGCGATAAAGGCCGAAAGATTAATTCCGCGCTTCTCCAGTTGCTGGATTTTTTCCCTGACGTGCTGCGCGTACTTTTCGCCGGCGTCTGGTGTTCGGTACAACCCACGATAACTATCCGGCTGTGGGACCTTGTGCACCCACGATGGCGCACCCAGCCCACCCGGACCATCGTGCTTATAAGAACTGATATCGATCAAGGTTGACGTGTTCCCATGATAAGCGTGCTCGAGCACGACGACATCACGAGCCCGCGTGTGCGCCCGAGCCAGCCGCAGGGCGAGCTCATTAGCCTCGCTACCCGAATTTACGAAAAAACAAATCTCGAGTGGAGACGGAAGCGTTTGAGTAAGACGCTCTGCATACAAATCGATCAGATCGCTTAGGTAGCGCGTGTTCGTATTAAGAGTCGCCATCTGTTCCTGGCCGGCTTTGACGACTTTTGGGTGACAGTGGCCGACGTGCGCCACGTTGTTGTATGCATCGAGATACTCCACGCCTTCGTCGTCATAAAGGTATTGCATCGACCCACGGACGATTTTCAACGGCTCTCTGTAGGAAAGTTTGAGATTCCCCGCCAGGTAGTGCTTTCGTTTCTCGAGTGTCTCAGTTCTTGTTTGTTTCATTCTGCCGGTTGAAGGATACAATTCGGAGCTCGCAGCCGGTTGCTATTAGCCCGGCTCGATCACATGCGGCTCTTGGCAAGAAATACCTCGGCGGCCATTTCCGCATCGATCTGCACAAGTCGTGGCAAATTAACTTCGATGGGTCGTTGGCTGATCTTCAAGTAAGCATTGTCGGGGCGTTGTCGTGTCTGCTGTGCGGCAATACAAACGCTCAGGGCCAATCGCGCGAGCGACAGGTCATACAAAGCAGCGATTTCAGAATTGTTCAACGAGTAAACGCGTTGGTATCCGCTCACGAGTTCGGCCGCAGTCGCCAATGGATCGACAGAATCAAGCAGCACGTATGCAAGCGCGACAGCGAGATCGCCTACGGTAAAACTCCACACCATATCACCAAAATCAATAATTCCGAGGACAGAGTCGCCATCGTCACTGGTAAGAACGTTGTAATCATTTGCATCGTTGTGAATCACGCTACGGCCGAGCTGCGGCAATAGAGGTTGGACGTTTCGTTCGTACCGCTGCAGACAGATGTCCACTAATTTTTGCAGCTCCGTGTCCTCAATAAGCGATTTGTATCGAGCTATCGTTTCCGGAGCGTTGGCGAGATCCCAGTGAAATTCACGATGTATTGCGGGGTGATCAAACCCAGCAAGGGCTGAATCTATTTCTGCGAGTGCTCGTCCCAAATTTTGGAGCAGGGCTGAAGAGACTGAATGACGCTCTGCGAGTGGGACGCCAGGTATGTAAGTCAGCAGCCGCACAAAATTACATTTGATGGCGTGACGCGGAAATTTCGTGATGGCCTCGCCTCGAACTGTTGGGACAACTGCAGGGCATAAGTTGACTCGGTTTGAGAGATGCAACAGCACTGCGTTTTGCGCCTCGAGCAGACAGCGATCTTCAAGCTCGTTCGCGATCTTCAGTACAAACCGCTGATTTGAGGGAGTCGCGAGCAGAAAATTTTGATCGCGTTCGCTGGCTAGAGGCGTGGCATCTACAGCCATGCCGTATGACTCCCGAGCAATGTCAACCGCAGCGCGAATCTCGAATGAAGGTGCGTGCTTCTGGAGGTCCATGGGTAATCTGGATTGTATCCAAGGGTTCGACAGAGTTGTAATGTGACGAGCCGCCAAGAGCAGTTGTAGGGGTGGCCCTCCGTGGCCACCCCGTTTGCAATGCGTTGCGGAATCTTGGTGAAACAGAGTCCCCTGGGATGAGGCGGCCACGGAATCCGCCCTATAGATCGCTCGGCTGTTAAGCGCCGTGTGCTTTCGCGACCGCGGCGATGCGCTTCTCCATCTCTTCTGGCGCAACGTCTTCTATGTGCGTTGCGATGGTCCAAATGTGTCCGAAAGGATCTTTTAATGTCCCGGAGCGATCGCCATAAAATTGATCTTGCAGCGCCTTAATCTCTACTCCGCCTAACGACGTCGCTTGCTTGTAGATCTGGTCTACATCTTCCACATAAATCATCAAGCTGACTGGGGTTCCACCAAGCGCTTTAGGACTTACGTAACCCATGCTCGGTTGTTCATCCGCCAGCATAATTGGCGAGTCGCCGATCTTGATCTCTGCGTGGCCGATTTTGCCACCATGCTCCATGCGAAAGAGTTCGGTGGCACCGAACGCCTTCTTATAGAAATCAATCGCATCAGCAGCGCGATCCATGATTAAGTAAGGCGTTACCGAATGGTAACCTTCGGGAATCGGTTTGACATTGGTCATTGTTTCTCCTCTCGATTTTCTCGAATATACGGTTGAGCTGCGTTCAAAGTGCAGCTTCCTTTGTTACAAAATTCTCCTGGGTCGATCTGAGTCGATCTATTATCACTGTATAAGTTTTTAGTAAAGTTTACCGACAGACACTCGCGGAGCCTCTCTGATAGAAGACTTGGCCAGTCGCAAACAAATGGTGGTTAACCTGTCCCCGCACAATCATTATGGTGGTTAACCTGTCCCCGCACAATCATTGTGGAACTTAAAGTGCATTGGGGGAATGCCAGTGGCAAGAGATAAGCGCAATCAGCCGTGGTGGCTGGAAGAAGGTACCGACATCTGTTCGGCTTGCGGTCAGACGTATGTATATCAGACGGAGTATCGCTGTGTTTCATGCGATGGTCCCGTTTGCGAAATCTGCGTTGAAGAGACCGTTGCTGCTGTTGTTTGCAGCAATTGTTCGTGTGAAGCGGAGGTTTAGCAGTGGCGGCAAGAGCTATCTGGAAAGGCGAGCTAAAACTCAACTCCACCAGAGTGCCGGTAAAACTATACTCGGCCATACAGGACCGTGCTGTCAGATTCCACATTCTTGACGATCGCAAACGTGCACGAGTCAAGCAACACATGGTCGAACCCGAAAGTGGCGAGGAAGTACCAACCGAAAACATCCAGAAAGGCTTCGAAGTAGAACCAGGCACCTTTGTACTGTTAAGCGAAGAGGAGTTAAAAGGCATCGAACCAAAAGCCTCGCGAGAAATTGAAATCAGCGAGTTTGTGCCGGCCGAAGCGATCGGGCAGGAGTGGTACGACCGTCCTTATTACCTCGGTCCAGACGGTGACGAAGATGCCTACTTCGCGTTGGTTGAAGCGTTGGTAAAAAGCGGACGCGAAGGAGTGGCGCATTGGGTAATGCGTAACAAACCTTATTCAGGTGCACTGAAAGCAGAAGGCGACTATTTGATGTTGCTTACGCTGCGCAACTCCGAGGAGGTGCTTTCAGCAACTGATCTTCCTAAGCCAACGGGGAGGGTTCCGGACAAGAAGGAGCTGAATATGGCGAAGCAACTTGTAGAGTTGCTGGAAGGCGAATTTAACCCGGCTGATTACAAGGATGAGTACCGCGAACGGGTTATGGAGTTCATTGAGCGGAAGGCGAAAGGCAAAGCACCGAGACTGAAAGCGGTAAAAACAAAGAAAAAGACGACATCGCTAGACAGCGTTCTGGCGAAAAGCATTTCGGCTCTAAAGAAGGAGAAGCGCGTTGCCTAGGGCAGCCAGGAAAAAAGCGGTACCGGAATCTGAAGAACAGTCGACTGCGCGACCGTTCTGGTCTGGCACGATCAGCTTCGGCCTTGTCAGTGTTCCCGTAAGCCTATTTCCTGCAAACAGGTCGAGTCGCGTCCGATTGCGAATGATCGGACCAAATGGCGAGCCGCTGGCCCGGCGATATTACGCGGAAAATACCGGCAAAGATCTCGACGCTGATGAAATGATTCGCGGATATGAAGTGGACAAGGGGAAGTATGTTGTTGTTACTGACGAAGAACTTGAAAAGTTGGCCCCGGAGAAGAGTCGCGACATCGACCTGCGTAGCTTCGTCAACGAACAGGACATACCACCACTGTTCTTCGAACGCGCTTACTTTCTCGTACCCGAAGGCGGCTCCGATAAAGCATATAGGTTGCTGACCGAAACTATGGAAAAGAACGGTAAGGCTGGAATCGCTACGTTCGTTATGCGCGGAAAAGAATATCTTGTGGCGATTCTTGCAGAAAATGGAATTCTTCGAGCCGAGACTTTGAGGTTTCCGGATGAGCTTCGGACACCAGCGGACATCGGATTGCCGAAAAAGAAGAAGGCTTCGCAAACATCGGTGCGCCGCTTCGACAAGCTTATCGATAAGCATTCGAAAGCACACTTTTCAAAGACCGAACTTAAGGATGTTCAAACTCAAAACATCTTGAAGCTCGTACAAAAGAAACGGGCTCGCGGCAAGGATGTCATCGAAGTCGAACAACCTGAAACCGAGGAAAGGAAGGTTGTCGACCTTGTCGAAGTGTTGAAGAGGAGCTTGGCGGGTAAGTCGAAACCTGGAAGGCGCTCCGCGGCCTAAGCCTGTGAACGATGGCTTCCCAAAAAGAGCATCTGGTAATTGGCAAGCGAAGCGTTCCTGTTTCCAACCTTGAGAAGTTGATGTACCCCGGTGGTCGCTTCACGAAGGCGAAAGTAATCGATTATTACATTCGTATCGCTCCTTACCTTCTTCCGCACCTCAAGAATCGACCCGTTACGCTCAAGCGCTTTCCAGAAGGAGTATTTGGAGAGTTTTTCTACGAGAAAGATGCGCCGACCTTCACCCCCTCCTGGGTCAAGACATTTCAAGTACCTCGTCGCACGGCTGGACCATCAGACATTCGTTACGTATTGATTAACGACCTTCCCACACTCGTATGGCTTGCGAACCTTGCGAACCTCGAGATACATCCATTTCTGCATCGCGTTCCGCGCATCAATCGACCAACATCAATAGTTTTCGACTGCGATCCGGGAGAAGGAGCCAACGTGCTGAGCTGCGCGCGCGTGGCCTTGTTGCTGCGCAACCTATTGCGTGAATTGGGGCTTGAGTCGTACGCGAAGGTTTCCGGATCAAAAGGGCTGCAGGTGTACGCACCCTTAAATAGTGCCGTCACCTACGATCTAACGCAGCCATTCGCGAAAGCAGTTGCGGAACTACTTGCCGAACGTGAACCAAAACTGATCGTGTCGCGAATGGCAAAGATGTTTCGTACGAAAAAGGTGTTCATCGATTGGAGTCAGAACGATGATTACAAAACGACTGTAAGCGTCTACTCGCTGCGAGCCAAGATTTACAAGCCGTTCGTCTCGTTGCCGATCGAATGGGATGAGCTACAGGAAGCCATCGCAAAACGCGATGTTGATAGCCTTTATTTTTCTCCGGATGAGGCAATCAAGCGCGTCGAGAAGGTTGGCGACTTATTTGCCGATGTGCTTTCGAGGACTCAAAAGCTGCCCCGCGACTTTTTGAGCTTTCTGAAGCAGAGCACAAAAAGAACATCAGCAAAAGGATTAGAATTTTACGAACGGAAACGCAATTTTGGGAAAACCAGAGAGCCACGCCCGGCTGAGGTGCATCGCAGTCGACAGGGTGGCCGCCGCCGGTTTGTCGTTCAAAAGCATGCAGCGAGTCATCTGCATTACGACTTTCGCTTGGAGATGCACGGAGTGTTGAAGTCGTGGGCCGTACCCAAAGGTCTATCATTGAAGAAGAATGAGAACAGACTCTCGATGGCGACCGAGGATCATCCGATCGAATACCTGGAGTTCGAAGGAATCATTCCACAAGGACAATACGGCGGTGGAACGGTAATGGTTTGGGACATCGGCACGTACGATCTGATTGAGGGCAATTACTACAAGGGGTTTTTGCGCGTTTATTTAAGCGGTGCAAAATTAAAAGGCGAATGGACGTTATCGCGAGCGCCGGATGAAAAGAGAAACACATGGCAACTGATTAAGACAGATCGTAGCGCAGGTGCCATGTCGAAAGGGATGGATGACAGTTCTGCTTTGACTGGTCGAACCATGAAGCAGATTCGAGAAGCGAGAGACGCAAGGTGGGAGAGTAATCGCAAAAAGTCGACGGCCGCTTAGTGGTGAGGTATTGCCAGGCCGCAGAGGCAGTAAAGAAAACTACGGTACCGCTCACTTTATCTTTGTTACTTCCGGTTGACTCGGAGGCAGCTTGGAGCGAAGAACCGATGTCTAACGTCCGTGTTCCAAGAGCGCGATAGTTACACAACCCGCGCTTCACACCACTTCGCGGATCTTGTTGTCGATTACTGTTTTCAAAATCTGCCAACGGTCTTTCTCTCCACGCGCCAACGCTTCGCCAAAGTGTACTGCCTGTTTCAGTGTTACGTTGCCCGGCAATGGCGGCTCTAGTGGATCGACTACCGCTTCAATAATCGCAGGACCATCGACAGCCAGTGCTTCACGGAACGTCGCTCCTGCCTCACGAGGATCTTCGATTCGGAAACCCGCAGCGCCGCACGCCCTCGCGTAAGCAGCAAAGTCAATTGGCTGCAACTCAACTCCAAACTCAGGATTGCCTTCCAAAACAATCTGCTCCCACTTGATCATGCCGAGCGTATTGTTCTTCATGATCACCACTTTCACCGGAAGCTTATACTTCACGAGAGTCGCCACTTCGCCCATCAACATCGTAAAACCCCCGTCACCAACGATGCACACGATCTGACGTCCCGGATGTGCGACTGCCGCGCCGATGCTATACGGTAGACCATTCGCCATCGTTGCCAACGTTCCAGACAGGGAAAACTGCATCCGGCCGCGGATGTTTATGTATCTCGCGGCCCAGGTCGCGATTGTTCCACTGTCTGCCGACACGATTGCGTCACTGTCGAGTAGTTTGTCTAACTCGTAGATCGCAACCTGCGGCTTCATCGGCAAGTCTGTGCGCGTCCCTCGTTCATTCATCAACTCATTCCAGCCGTGCATCGCCTGCTGAGCATGCTCAAGGAAACTTCTGTCTTCCTTTTGGTGGATGAGTGGCAACAAAACCGCCAGCACGTTCTGACAATCGCCAACAAGGCCAACATCGACCGGGTGTCGGAGACCGATCCGAGCTGAGTCGATGTCTATCTGAATCGTTTTCGCTTTTCCAGGTTTAGGATAAAAATCGAGATAAGGGAAACTGCTTCCCGCTATTATCAACGTGTCGCAGTCAGAAAAGACATCTTGCGATGGCGCTGTCCCCAACAAGCCGATGCCTCCGGTTGTGTTGGGATGCTGATCGGGAACGACTGCTTTTCCTAAAAGCGCTTTCACGATCGGAGCGGCTGTTTTTTCCGACAGGTCGATGATTTCATCGCGCGCATTCAAACAACCCTGACCGACAAGGATGGCGACCTTTGTGCCCTCATTGATTATTGCTGCTGCCTCTTCAAGAATGTCTGC
Source organism: Pyrinomonadaceae bacterium (assembly GCA_046262775.1). Taxonomy (GTDB): domain Bacteria; phylum Acidobacteriota; class Blastocatellia; order Pyrinomonadales; family Pyrinomonadaceae; genus PSRF01. The sequence goes on from JBHEMC010000015.1 coordinate 17,552, forward strand.
CGGAGGTAACGGATGTGCGGGCGCGTAGATGAGGGCACTGTGATTTGGAATGTTCGCTGATGATCGTTCTCCATCAAGTTCCCAGTCTTGTATGTCTTTTGGGATTGTGATGTGCGCCACCGTACGTCGCGAGAGAGCTGTTTTGATGGCTTCATCAACAACGTTCGTTACATGCGCCGGCCCCATCACACGCTGATTAAAAGCGGCGACATCGACGAAGACCTTATCGAGGTCGACGTCCTGCTGGTAATGTGTCCCGATAAGATCGTGAAACGTGTGCCCTGTGATTGCTAAGACGGGATGACCATCACACTTGGCGTCGTAAAGGCCATTAAGGAGGTGGAGACCACCCGGTCCTGACGTGGCAAGACACACGCCGAGTCGTCCAGTGTATTTTGCGTAACCCACTGCTGCGAATGCCGCTGCTTCTTCGTGTCGGACCTGAATGAAATTGATCTCCTTCTGATGAGTTCTGAGACTTTCAAAAATTCCATTTACTCCATCTCCCGGGAAGCCAAAGATAGTGTCGACTTTCCATTGGATTAATCGATCGATCAGGAGTTCCGCAACTGTTTTCGACATGGTGATTCCTCCTCAGTAAGGAAATCTTGAGCATGGAATGGCAAGAAAATGTCCCAACAAAATGGCGTTTACGTATCGGCCCAGCGGGCGCGACTTGCGGCTAGTGCGAGCTGTGCGAAGTGCCTATGGTGATTGCGAGTTAGTGAGATAACGCCGCGTATAACGTTTAATACTTGCGCATTTGGCGTCATTTGAATGGATTGCACTATGAGGGGCATGCCAGATCAAAAGGTCGAATAACAAAGGTTAATAAATGACTGACAAGCACCACATCGCGCGCAGTGCCTTGCAACTATTTGTCCCCTGAGGCATCATAACTACGTTAATTCCTTCTCTCGCGCATCAACGGTGATGCGCCCCCGCGCCTCAGTGAGTTGGCGGCGGCGTTTGGATGATACGAGAGCAGGCCTGATCCAAAACCACAGAAGCCGCTCTTACTTGAGCATCCGAACCTGCGCTTTCGCTGCTACCGTTACACGGAGCCAATTCGATTCAGCTTCTTTTGCACTCCTGATTAGCAGGAGAGGAGCATTAAAATGTCCATGAAACTTTATGTAGGCAACCTCGCATTCCAGACCTCAAGCGAGGATTTGCAGCAACTTTTCGCCCAGGCGGGCACAGTTGAATCGGCTTCAGTCGTTGAAGATCGCGATACCGGCCGCTCACGCGGTTTTGGTTTCGTCGAGATGTCGTCGAAAGAAGAAGGCGAGGCTGCCATTTCCCAGTTTAACGGCAAGGAATTCGGCGGTCGTAACTTGACGGTGAACGAAGCACGTCCACGTGAGGATCGCGGTAATCGCGGTGGCGGTGGTCGCGGCGGATTCGGCGGCGGTCGCGGTGGCAATCGTGGCGGTGGCGGAGGCCGTGGCGGTTACGGCGGCGGAGGTGGCGGCGGTAATCGCGAGCCACGCTGGTAATTCAATTGCTCAAAGTCCGGCGCTTTTAAATGCGCCGGACACATGAGCATTTCGTTATCCAATCTTTTTCCCCGTCAGTAGGAGGCAGTAATGAACAAGCCACAATTTACGGTTGGCGAACGCGTTGAAAAATTATGTGTAGTCTGCAATGAAGTGCGTGGGCACGTGGTCGTCTCAGTGACGAAACGGGGTCAGATTTCTCGTGTCAGTTGTCCGAAGTGTGGCGAGCGCAGTTCGTACAAAGCGGCTCTCTCAGCAGCAGCGGCGGCCGGCGGTGGTACTACGAAATCAGGCGCACCTTACGACCGCACTCGCACATATCGGACGGGCCAGGCAATGATGCATCCGACCTTCGGCCTGGGCGAAGTAACGAAGGTCATTGAGCCAGGGAAGATTGACGTTCTCTTTGCCGACCGGATGCGCAGATTGATTCACTCGATTCGCCCCGAATAAAAAATGCGCTGTAGCACGGCCGGCGCGTGGCTGCCGCAGTTTATTCTCCCAACTAACACTTACCAGAAAATATCCCCGGGACAAGTTCGTACCCTCTCTCGACCTATAAATCATATCTGTCTCTTTAATACTTCGGCACGCTCCGGTCTACCTCATCCGACCAGGCGGTGATTCCACCTTTCAAATTCACTAGTCGGCCTGAGAAGCCGGCGCGTCTCAACGCTTCAATCGCCTTCGCACTTCTAACACCAGATTTGCAGTGCACAACAGTTTCGACCGAAGGATCGAGTTCGTTCATACGATTTACAACGTTGCCCAGCGGAATCAACTTCGTTCCGGGAATGCGTGCAATCTCATACTCGTGCGGCTCGCGTACATCGATGACCTGAATAGGCTCGCCGCGGCTGAGTCGCGTGTTCAATTCGGTGGCGGTAATCTCGTCCAATTTGGCCACCGGCAGTTGCGAGGGCTGTGCGCGCAATCCACAGAACTCTTCGTAATCGATAAGATCTGTAATGGTCGGATGTTCCCCACACACAGGACATTGAGGATCTTTGCGCAACTTAAATTCGCGAAACTTCATTTGCCAGGCATCAAACATCAGTAGTCGATTCACAAGAATCTCTTCGGCGCCCAAGATGATCTTGATCGTTTCGTTCGCTTGAATCGCTCCCACAATTCCCGGCAGAACTCCCAGCACTCCTCCCTCTGCGCACGAAGGGACAAGTCCCGGGGGCGGCGGTTCAGGATACAGACAACGATAGCAAGCTCCGCGTTCGGCCCAGAACACGCTCGACTGACCTTCAAACCGAAATATTGATCCGTAAACGTTCGGTTTACCCGTCAGGACACACGCGTCGTTAACCAGATACCGTGTGGGAAAGTTATCCGTTCCATCAACGATAATGTCGTAGTTCTTGAACAGTTGGAGTGCATTTTGGCTGGTTAATCGCGACTCGTGTGTTTCGATTTCAATATGTGGATTGATGTCGCGCAATCGGTCGCGCGCGGATTCGATCTTGCGCCGGCCCAGATCCTTCGTGCCGTGAATGATCTGTCGTTGCAGATTCGATTCTTCAACAACGTCGAAATCCACAATCCCAATTCGACCAACACCAGCAGCGGCCAGATACATACCGACAGGCGCACCCAGGCCGCCGGTGCCAATCATTAACACACTCGCAGCCTTCATTCGACGTTGCCCCTGCATCCCGACCTCCGGCATGATCAGATGGCGGCTGTAACGGAGGATTTCTTCGTTAGACAAGTCGGGCAATATCTCCGCCACTTCCGGCTCCATTACGGAACCTCCGGCGATTGCAGGCACGATCATGATGGCGTCGCCGTCCTTCACAGGCGTATCGGTTCCCGAAAGATGACGAATGTCTTCATCGTTCACATAAATGTTCACGAAATTGCGCAGCGACTGTTGTTCTGTAAACAAATGGCGGCGGAGCTCGGCGTGTGTACTGGTCAACACATTCAGTGCTTCGCCCGTTGTTTTTGCGTCGACTTGAACCTGCGCCTGTCCGCCAGCGAATTGTCTTAACGCTGCGGGAATTGAAATCTTTACTGGCATAGTTGCTCCCTGTTCATCTGGTTAACTGAATTTGTTCCTTATTGAAGCGCGAACGATCGGCCTGCATTTCCCAGGAATACAAATCACCTGTCTGCTGCTTTATCACCGACATCACGATGTAAGAGTAGGTGGGCCACGCATGTTCGAGATCGTATTGCGACGGTACGGCAGGCGACTCGGGATGCGAATGATAAAAACCTACCACCTCCAGATCCTTGCTTGTTGCGTACCGCTCGCCACGCATTAGTTCTTCAGGAGTAATAAGGAAACGGGTTCGTTTTGCTTCTTCTTCGCGAGCGTTCGAAATGGCGTATGCCTCAAACACAGTCTTGCGGCCGTCACTGCCAAATGACCCAATCAATAGGCCGCAGCACTCATACGGGTAATCACTTTCGCCATGCCTGCGGATCTCACTGAGCTGATTATCGCCGATAAATAACAATGGTCTTCAACTCCGCAAAGCATGTTCTAAATCGTCGAGTATATCGTTGGCATTCTCGATTCCGACCGAGATTCGCACCAAACCATCTGAAATGCCCAATTGACTGCGATGCGCGGGCGCCAAATCTCTGTGTGAAGAGGTTGCTGGGTGTAGAACACTCGTGAACACATCGCCGAGACTTGTCGAACGAACACACAGTCGCAACGCGTTCATAAAATTGAACGCAGCCTGACGCGAATTCTTAGCAAGCTCGATTGATACAAGGGCTCCGGCATATGGCTCACGCAACATACGCTGAGTGACTTCTCGAGTTTCACCAGTACTTCCAGGGTAATAAACTCGTGCTACTCGACGGTTGTGACGGAGGCGTTCCGCCACAAGCCGAGCATTCTCGCATTGTCTCTCGACACGTATCGCCAACGTTTTAAGTCCGCGCAGAATCTGGTGTGCTTCCCAAACACTGAGCACGCCTCCAACGAGTTTCATGACGCCAACGAGCGAAGCAGTGTCGAGTTCGTCGTGCGAAATTACTACTCCACCCATGGCATCCGCATGTCCGCTAAGATATTTCGTGGCGCTGTGGACGACGAGATTGGCTCCGAAAGCCAGCGGCCGGCACAAGTACGGCGAGGCGAATGTATTGTCGACAATCAGTCGCGCGTTTACAGAATGTGCAATTTCCGCACAGGCCTCAATATCGCATACCTTAAGTAACGGATTGGAAATCGTCTCTGCAAGTAACGCCTGCGGCCGCAATTCAAAAGCTTGTTCTCGTAGTTGAGCGAGGTCATTGAAGTCTGTGAACACCGGCTTCACTTCAAAGGAGCCAAAGATGGTAAGAAGGAGATTGGTCGTCGCACCATAAAGATCCTGTGAAGCAAGTATTGTTGAACCCGGCTTCAGGTCACAACAGTAAAGGGCAGCATGCAACGCTGCCATACCGCTGGCGTAAGCGCATGCCGTCGCACCTCCTTCGATCTCACGGACGGCTGTCTGAAGTGCTGCAGTAGTTGGATTACCATAACGGGTATAAATGAAGTCACTCTTTTCGCCGGCAAAGACCTGATCGATCTCCTGCATCGAGTCGTAGGTGAAAGTAGCGCTCGCATAGATCGGCGTCGAAACCGGTTGTCCTTCGGGCACGGAACCTCGCTCACCCGCGTGAACCACGAGCGACGCTATATCCAGATCGTTCTTGTCTTGGGTCATTTCCTAGTCGTCACAGAGCAATGAGTGCTGCAAATACTTGTCGCCTCGATCGCAAAGGATCGTCACAATACATGCCGGCGCCTCTGCCGACATAGCAACTCGTCGCGCTGCATATACATTCGCTCCCGAACTTGGCCCAACAAAGATCCCCTCTTTACGCGCGAGTTGATGCGACATTCTGCACGCATCGTCTGTCGTAATCAGAAAATTATCGTCAGCCAGCAAAGGATCGTAAATGCCCGGAAGCATGGCAGTCGCCATGTCTTTAAGACCTTCCAGCCCATGGAGTGGCGAATCGGGCTGCACGGAAATAGCCCTCAGACTCGATCTGAGTTCCTTCAATCGCCGGACAGTGCCGACGAAAGTCCCTGACGTGCCGAGGCCTGTAACAAAATGCGAAACCTGCATTTGAGTTTGCAGCCAGATCTCATTTGCAGTGCCTTCGTAATGCGCACGCCAGTTGGCGTCGTTATTGTATTGATCGGGGTAAAAGTATTTCTGTGGATCCGACTCAAACAGCTCCCGTGCAATCAGCTGGGCGCCATCGGTACTTAGAAGTGGATCTGTTTCTATAATCTCAACTCCATAGTTTTCCAGAATTTTCTTGCGTTCAAACCCCGCGTTGGCGGGTAAACAAACGCTAACGGAATAACCTCGCGCCGCCCCGATCATTGCATAGGAAATTCCCGTGTTACCGCTGGTAGCATCGAGAATTGTCATTCCTGGCCGTAAGCGGCCGCTGCGCTCTCCATCCAGAATCATTGATAACGCCGCGCGATCCTTTACCGATCCACCAGGGTTCAGGTGTTCAGCTTTTGCGTAGATGCGAACGCCATGCGGCAAGTTTCGATCGAAATGTTGTAGGTGTAACAGGGGAGTATTACCGATTGTCGCCTCAACAGACTGCGCAGCAAAAGCAACTGTTTGTGACTGTTCCAAGACATCGATTCCCATTTTGCTCTTCCTTCACGAAAGAAAAGGCCGCGCTGTTCTCTGCAACAGCGCGACCGGTGTGTGGCCCGTGAATTTGTGCTGGTAGTGGTTAGCTCATCGCCCCCTCATGCCTGCACACGGGCCCGCCGATCGCGCTACGGTAGTAGCACCAAGGACAGTACATACAACAAGGGCAAGCATTGGTCATTTGGTCAAAAGTCGCGTGAAATGATGACACGAAACTATAGGCGTCCGATCAATTTGGTGTCAAGCGAAAGCGCAGTGTGACATTCTAGGCGGTTGTGGTGGGGAATCTAGGGACTGGTGTCGCATGCCGCTTAAATTGACTTTGAATTGACTTTGCTTGTTGAAAGTGCGCTCTAATCCTGTAATCTGTCGGGCTGAACTTTGCAGAAGAAATTGCAATATCACTGACGGCAGTGAGTCAACTATTCAGATCTGTTGTATTTCAAAAAAAACGGAGCGTCTAGGGAAGTCCCGTCAACGGCGGAAGCTGTAACTAAAACAAAGATCCGGGATACAAAATCCCGCTAGCTTCGTGGGTATTCAGATTGTCTCAATCTCTCTAAGCAAACTAAGCCTCCGGAGACATCAAATGACTGTTCCATACGACACCTTGCCCGCTCTGCCGCTTGAAGAGTGGGAAGACACGCGCGCCACACTCCACATGTGGACGCAGGTAGTCGGCAAAATCCGACTAGCGCAAACTCCACTCGTGAACCATTGGTGGAATGTGCCGCTCTATGTCTCATCGCGCGGTTTGACTACAAGTGCAATTCCGTATGGTCGCACGTTTTTCGAGATCGGGTTTGACTTTATCGATCACGTCCTCGAAATTAGTTGTAGTACCGGTGTCGCTCGTACAATCGCGCTGGAGCCAAAATCAGTGGCTGCATTTTACGAAGAAACGATGACTACGCTTGATGAGCTGGGGATCAATATTCATGTGTGGACCACGCCGGTTGAAATCCCGGATCCGATACCCTTTGAAAAAGACGATCAGCACGCGTCCTATGACCCTGAGTACGCCAATCGGTTTTGGCGAATTCTTTTGAACTCGACCAAGGTGATGCAGGAGTTTCGGGCTCGGTTCATCGGCAAGTGCAGTCCCGTACATTTCTTCGGGGGCAGTTTTGACCTGGCAGTGACGAGGTTTTCTGGTCGGCCAGCGCCTCCGCGGCCTGATGCTGACCCAATAACTCGCGAAGCGTACTCGCATGAAGTAATCAGCCACGGATTTTGGCCGGGCCAAGGCCTCGGAAAGCCCGCTTTCTATTCCTACACTGCACCTGCACCTGAAGGATTGCCGCAGGCGGCCGTTCGGCCCGCCGCAGCGTTTTACAGTAATGAATTGTCGGAATTCCTGTTGCACTACGATGCCGTACGGACTGCGTCAAACCCCGATCAGGATTTAATGGAATTTCTTCAGAGCACCTATGAGGCTGGGGCCAGTCTGGCGGGCTGGGATCGCGCGGCACTAGAAAAATCAACGACCTAAAAGATCGAAGGGGTGCCACTCCGTGGGCACCCCTCTTCAGAAATTATGGCAGTAGTCGCTCTGCGATTGCAGTTTTACCGCAGCGTCCAGGCTCGTTCGCAGGCACTAAAAATCAAATTTCACTGCCAGCTGAACTTGTCGTGGCGTCGCAAACGTCGTCGTACCAGATGCCGGTGAGGCAAAACTGCGCGGAGTTCCAAACGCAGTAACAGCCGAAGGCGAACTAAGCGTTCCCGCAGATCCTCCTGAGTAGTTGAAGAAGATGTTATTAACTGTAACCACGTTTGACCGGTTGAAGATATTGAACGCCTCTGCAATCAAGCGAATCCGCATCTTCTCACCAATCGGAATCGATCTCGTCAATCTGACGTCGAATTGATAAACCGATGGTGTCGTAAACTGGTTGCGGACCGTTCCCGGTAGCCGATCGGTGGAACGGTTCCCATCGTTGTTTGGATCGCCACCAACGAGCGCAGAGTATGGTGACCCTGACTGAAACTGTGCAATTGACGAAAAGCTGTAATCGCTGAAGAGCGCCCGCGCAACTGCATTGTTAGTCCAGGCAATCTTCCCCCATTCATACACAGGACTAAAAACGAATCTGTGTCGGAGGTCCGTATCAGAGCGACCAAAATCGGCCTCCGGATTAACCTGGTTCTCCACGATCTTTGCGTCATCAGCTCCGACGACAACGATAGTTTGATCCGGCCGATCGTCTTTTGCCTTTGAGTATGTGTAAGCGGCAATGAACTGAAACCCATGTGTAAAACGCTGCGTTGCCTGGATAGCCAGACCGTTGTAAGTCGAGTGGGCTGCGCTCTCGAAGATGTTGATGCGGTTGTACGACAAGCCTGAGGCGCGTGAGATCGGCCGCACAGTCGTACTCGCAAACCGCAGGAATGTATAAGTCACACCGTCTGGGCCTGTTCGAGCAAATGGCTGAGGCGCAAACAGGTTAATGTCGCGGGTACGGGTGAGATGCAAACCATGGTAATAGAGGTAAGTGGCCGATAAGCTTAAGCCTTTTGTAATCTCGCGCTCGACACCCATTCGCCCCTGTTCCGTATACGGCTGAACGTAGTCAGGCGCAAACAGAAAGAGATTCGGGTTCGCAGATATTCCGGCAGGCGGCGCTGAAAGAATGGCCGGGTAAACAAGGCCCCCCGAAACAATCTGTGCTGCAGTGAGATTGATGCCGGTAACGTTAATTCCGTTCTGAGAATGCGCGGTGCCCGTAACGATCGCCGGAGTCCGTCCGTAATAAAGTCCAAAACCGCCGCGAATTACCGTCTTCTCACTCGGCGCGTAGCTGAAACCGGCGCGCGGCGCAAAATTGTTCTTATCTTTCGGACAGTTAGCCGTGTTGATGCCATTGGATATTAACAGCGGATCGGGATTCTGAATTGGTGGGCACGAAAGCTGTTCGTAGTCGTAACGTACACCCAGATTCATTGTCAGTTTCGGCGTAGCGCGAAAATCATTCTGCACGAAAAATGCGTACTCAGATAGGTTCGGGTGTGTAGTGCCGCCGCTTGTGCCCGCACCAGGAAAGTTTTGTGCGAAGGCCGATGGCGTGTTGTTAGCAAATGCTGTATACGAAGGGAAAGTGTACGAGCCGCTGAACAATCCAGGGAAGAAATTGAATACGCGATCAAAATTGAAATCCAGTCCTGCCTTCCAATTGCTTCGGCCTCGAAGGTAAGAGATATTATCGATTACCTGGAAACGTTTTATTGTCGTCTCGCGCGGGCTGAAGTTATTACGACCAATGTTTAAATTGCCGCCACCTGTGTTGATAACAGCCTCAGGTTGATCGCTGTTCGCCTCACCGGGTTCTTTATCACGTGCCCACTGAAATCTAAACTCATTAACAACACGATGAGTGAGCGTCGAGGTCAATGTGCCGGAGAATGTGTCGCTCTTAACTAAGCTGTCGCCGGAATGTTCTTCAGCGCTTAGGGTGCCATTATTTTCGTTGTTTACACCCGTGAAGCCTTGATGGTTATAACGAAGCACTAACTGATTGTTGGTAGTCAAACTGATGTCTGACTTCAGCAGAAACACATCCTGCTTACGCCCAACTTCGTATGTGTTCAACTTTGGAATCAGTATGTTGCGCGCGGCCACAGGCGCGGCCGCAAGGTTTGGCACGTCTAATGTTTGTGGAACATTCGACCGCTGCCCATCATAAGTGACAAAGAAGAAAGCCTTATCTCGCTTTATTGGCCCACCAAAACGGCCACCGAATTGATTAATCCTCAGCGGCGGACGCTTGTTCAAACGACCGGCTCTCGCCTGGTTCGCCTTCGTTACGGGATCATTTGAATTCAAAGCTTCGTCGCGGAAATACTCAAAAGCGCCGCCGTGAAAATCGTTAGTTCCTGATTTTGTTACAACGTTGATGACCGCTCCTCCGGCTCGTCCAAATTCCGCCGAAAACCCGTTCTGATTTACCTGAAATTCCTGCACCGACTCTTCGGAGAACTGATACGGCGGACGAACACCGCCGCGTCCCAAAGCCTGTCCAAAAAACGTGTTGTTGTTATCGACACCGTCAACCTGCAAACTGTTGAACGTACCGCGTTGGCCGCCAACGGAAAGGTCACCACCACGCGGGTCACGGATCACGCCTGGTGACAACGTCGAAAAATCCTGAAAGTTTCGACCGTTGATGGGAAGGTTGTCGATTGAGCGTTGATTGATGGTGGTCGCCACTGATGTGCGTGACGTTTCCACGACGGATGCTTCGTCTGTAACCGTTATCGGATCGATCGTTGCTCCGGCTACAACTAATGAAATGTCGAGACTTGACTTGCCGCCCACCGTGACCACAACAGGTAACGAGTTTGCGGCGAAGCCGGCTGCCGTAACCTTTACGATGTAAGAACCCGGGGGCAGGAGAATTAGACGGTAGTTTCCGTCGCCATCAGTTGTGGTCGTCTTCTCCAATCCCGTTGCGTCGTTTCTTGCGACCACCGATGCATTGGGAACCACAGCGCCGTTCGGGTCAACAACACGGCCTTCGATATTTCCAGTTGTTGCCTGCGACTGTGCAAAGGCGACCGTCGGCAAAGAAAAAAGGCTGACGACAAGGATAAGAGCTTTTGCGAAGGGGACAGACTTCATAATTTTTCTCCCAAAAAAATTGATTGTTTGCAAACAAACATAAAGCAACCGACTACAAGAGCGATACTGTCTGCGGAGTTTTTGCTCCAATACGAAGTGGGATGTTGAGGCTCAGGAACGTGGTTCAGCGGGCATGGCGCGCCACAACGAGCTGAACCTCTTACCGCTCGCAGTTTGTAGTAAGCTCATCATTCCCATGTAACCAAAACCAAAAAAGAACAACAGCAAAAATGGAATGGTGCCCCACATGCGGAGTCCCACGGAATAAAGAATTGCGAGTAGGAAGTAGATAGCGAACGCCAATTCGAGCAGTGGCAACAATCCACGTTTTCGTTTGTATTTCTTCTTCTTCCAGGTCGCATCCGTCGTGTTCTCAACTCGATACTTCGGCGTCCGAACAAAATCCGTTTTGACACCCAACAACGCTTCCAGCACCGCACGTGCATTCGAAAACGCCAAACCGATCCCGAGGGCCATCACCAAAGGCAAATGCAACAAACGAGGTGTACGTCTCTCGTCGAGGTACCAAACTGCTGTGCCGTAAAACAACACAACTGAAATGGACGAAAAGAAAAGCAATGGCAAGTCGAGAACCATCAGATGATAGAATGGTTGATTGTAGCGGACTAACAGCAACGGAAACTGAAGAAGGCTCGCGACAATCATTAACGGGTAACTAATATTGCCGGTCAAGCGGAAAAACATTTCCAATTTCACTCGCAGCGGTAGCGGCGCCAACCAGATTCGCGGATACAACTTTAGACCTACCTGCATAACCCCCTTGGCCCAACGGCGTTGCTGCGCTTTGAAGGCATTAATTTCGACGGGAATTTCTGCCGGCGCTTCTTCATCGAGAAGATAAACGAACTTCCAACCCATCAGCTGGGCGCGAAAACTAAGATCAGTATCTTCAGTCAACGTGTCGTGCTGCCATCCACCACTCATTTCGATCGCGCGTCGACGCCAGATTCCGGCTGTTCCATTGAAGTTGAAGAAACCACCAGTACGGTTGCGAGTTGTTTGCTCAACTACAAAATGGCCGTCGAGCATAATAGTCTGTAGTCGAGTTAATAAGTTGTAGTTGCCGTTGATGTGAGACCAGCGCATCTGGGCACAGCCAACCAATTCATCGGTGAAGAAGTCGACCAGCTTGCGCATACAATCAGGTTTCGGTACGAAGTCGGCATCAAAGATTGCGATCAATTCACCTTTTGCGCTCTTCAGACCATTCTCGAGCGCCCCAGCCTTAAAGCCCGTGCGATCCTTACGATGAACGTAGTGGATATCAAACCCATTCTCCTGGTATCTGCCAACGACCGCTTTCGCTAGCTTTACCGTTTCATCCGTTGAATCGTCGAGTACCTGGACCTCAAGTTTTTCACGTGGGTAATCAATTGCGGTGACCGCCTTCAACAAACGATCTACGACATACAGCTCGTTGAATAAAGGCAATTGAATGGTGATTGTAGGCAAGTTCGCCTCATCGAAACGCGTGACCGGTTCAGGAACAAACTTGCGATATCGCCAGAAATCGATAACTTGTTTAATTCGGTAAGCGCCGTAGACCGCCAAGGTACCGAGGATAGTGAAATAGATGATTAAGATGGCCCAATCGAACGTATCGAGTTTGTAAAGCGGGCTAATGTTGCTCCAGGTTTTATTCACAACGTCCTGGAAATAGCGGGCAAAAAGAATCTGGGGCTCCGGGCCCGTCGGGCTCGGCCATAAGGTTGGAAAAGGAGTTGGTTGAGCCTGAAACATCGAAAAAAATTTAAGAAGAGGAGTTCGGACTCGCTCCGTCACAATCAAAACGCCGTCAGACGTGAGCCAGACGGCGTCGAGCTGCTAATCTACGTTCAAAAAAGTAAACCTTTACAACAAACGTTGGATTGTACATCTTTGGAGTGCGCCGTCAAAGCGGAGCGACGACGGCGCTTAATGTTTCCAACTGTCAACGATCAGGAACAGTATCGCGCTGCGCTTCCCATTGTACTCCAAAGCTCAGATGCGGCGTTCGGGAGCGCTGTAATCGCTCGGAGCTGCCATAGCTAAATCACGTGAGACATTCGTGAGCCCCGCCTGCGAAATCTGGGGTTCGCCAGCCGACTCACGCACACTCAGTTCGACAATACCCGGAACGATAAAGAGCGCTGACATACTGCCGAGTAACAATCCCGTCAACAATCTCGATGTATGCGTGTTTTCCCAGAGGCCGAAGAACGTTAGACTGAAATCCACGGCCATTGGGACGGCCGCAATCAATAACCATTTTCTTGCCGGGGCATTTGCAGTTTTGAGTGAACTGAATAATGGATACAACAAAACCGTGGCAGCGAATCCGACGTACAGCCCGGTACACCGCGCACACACTGCGAATTGATGACCTGCGATATAGAACGATCGCTCAGGTAACTGATGACATACTTTGGCGAAGAAAGCATAGAGCGTGAAGGCCAGCACCGAGTGATGCGACGCGACCGCCATCGGTGCACCAACGATTGCTGCAGAAAAAAGAAGTGCGGCGCCGGCCATGATGGACCACGACAGCCAGGCCCTTCGGCTGATTGCAACTTGCGGACGATAATCGGTGGCGGAAAGTGGCATTTGAGGAGCTCTAGAACCTGATAACCGTATCTGGCCCACCTTCGATGTGAAGGGTGTCGACAAACCTGATGTGCCGCGACTCAGTTGTCATAACTACGGAGTGAGTACGTTTGCCTGAACCGAAGAAGCGAACCCCCTTTAATAACGCGCCATCAGTAACGCCCGTTGCCGCAAAAATGATCTTCTTTCCTGGCGCGAGATCGTCCGTGTCGTAGATCTTATTGTGATCCTTAATGCCCATTGACGCGAGACGTTCACGTACCTCATCTGGCGCCGGTACCTTGTTTTTATCCACGCCGAGTCGATCAGCATCAAATACCAGGCGCGCTTGGATCTCGCCGTTCAAACACTTCATTGCGGCAGCAGTGATTACTCCTTCAGGAGCACCGCCAATGCCTATTAGAGCGTGGATGTTAGTGCCCGCCACGGCTGCCGAAATCCCTGCTGATAGATCGCCGTCGGAAATCAAACGAATACGCGCCCCTGCCTCTCTGACATCAGCAATCAATTTCTTATGTCGCGAGCGATCCAATACAATTACCGTGAGATCTTCAATGTCGCGCCCAAGTCGTCGTGCAATGTTTTTCAAATTATCTTTCACCGGAGCATCGATGTCGATTACACCTCGGGATGACGGGCCAACGACAATTTTGTCCATGTAAATGTCGGGAGCATTCAACAGTCCCCCTCGTTCGGCTGCGGCAAGAACTGCGATAGCATTGTTTGCTCCCAACGCGCAAAGATTTGTTCCCTCGAGAGGATCGACTGCTATGTCGACCTCGGGACAGGATCCGGCGATTTCTGCGCCGACGCCGAACCCGCCACCCACTTCTTCGCCGATATAGAGCATCGGTGCTTCATCACGCTCACCTTCACCAATGACAACGCGGCCACGCATCGGGACCGTGTCCATGATTTCACGCATTGCTTCGACTGCAACGTGATCGGAATACTTGCGGTCGCCCTGACCCATTGTGCGGGCGGCGGCGATTGCTGCGGCCTCGCAGACCCGCAAGAAATCAAGAGACAGCTCCCGCTCTGTTCTTAGCTCGTTGGGCATATCAACTCTCCTGTTCAGGAAATATTTTGTTGTCCGCAATGAAGCCTTAGAAAAGAAAAGCGCTTCATACTAGCAGAGCGTTTCCGGATTTTGTAGCTACCAACTCCGGCTTTAGTCGCTCAAATCATTCCTCCGGAACCTGCCTTTCTCGGCGAATCGGCCGCATAACTGAAGTCGCAGTACGATCCTCGGCGACGGCAGAAGATTTGCCCGGAGCGTTCTTTTGCCGGACAACAAGACACAATCTTGAATGTGGGCGGCGAAAGCCAATTAATCGAGGTATCTTTCATGTAATGCAGCCTTGAGGGCTGCGCGGTTATCGTTGCTGCACTCTGCTCGTTCCGAACCAACATTTGTGATGCGCTTGAGGTTTGACTCATCACAAGCATCATCCCTAACACGAACAGCGCTAGGCCATCCCGACGATCGCCCTGACTTGACTTGCGACTTCGCTTGGCGTAAACAGACGTCTGCCTTTCGTTTTCAATTCCCCCGCCATTCAACCCCTTTCTGTAAGGAGTTTCTTGTATGTCTACAGCAGCTCAGGCAAGAGAAATCAGTGACGATCGAATGAATCAGTTTCTGGGGAAAGTTGTCGGCGATTTCGGCGCGTCGCTGAGTTCAGCTCTGGTTTATATCGGACAAAAGCTCGGTCTTTACAAAGCGCTGGCAACGTCTGGCCCGCTGACCCCGGCCGAGTTGGCCCAGCAGACCAACACTCACGAACGCTACGTTCGTGAGTGGTTAATCAATCAGGCCGCGGGTGGCTACGTCGAATACGACAGCGAAACGGGCAAGTACGGTCTATCGCCGGAGCAGGCAGTGGCGCTTACCGACGAGATGAGTCCATTTTATGTGGGCGGCGGATTTTTCGTAATCAAGGCGATGACCCAGGCCGTTGAGCGTATTGAGAACCACTTCCGCAACGGCGGCGGAATGCTTTGGGGCGAGCATCACCCGGATCTTTTTATTGGTACCGAACGGTTCTTCCGTCCGGGCTACTCGGCACACCTCGTCGCGACGTGGATTCCGTCTCTCACTGGAATCGAAGAGAAACTAAAAGCGGGCTGCAAGGTTGCGGATGTTGGCTGCGGTCATGGGGCCTCTACCCTCATCATGGCAAAGGCGTTTCCGAATTCTGAATTCTGGGGCTTTGATAACCATGAGGACTCCATTCGCTACGCTCAGGAGTCAGCGAAATCAGCCGGCGTGTCCGATCAAAATCACTTCGAGGTTGCAAATGCCCAAAGCATTCCGGATAAACAATACGATTTGATCACTTTATTCGATTGTCTGCACGACATGGGCGATCCCGTTGGAGCCTGCAAGCGTGCCGCGGAAGTTCTCGCACCCGAAGGCAGCTTATTAATTGTGGAGCCAATGGCCGGCGACAAGGTAGAGGATAATTTCAATCCCATCGGACGTACGTTTGCTGGCGCTTCAACGCTATGTTGTACGTCTAATTCGCTGGCGCTCAATGGTCCCGCACTCGGTGCGGTAGCCAGTGAAGCTGCAATTCGTGAAGTGGTTCTGGCAGGCGGGTTCAAGCAGTTTCGTCGGGCAAGCGAAACTCCGTTCAATCGAGTTTTCGAAGCTAGAAAGTAATGAAAGACGTTTTCTAGATAGATTGGGGCGCGCGAATCCGCGTGCCCCTTTTTGTTGTTCCGGTAGATTCTATATGTTGTGCCCTTTCCCACCCGGCTCCGGATTAACTCAGTTTTTTATTAAGTCAACAACCTGTAGACAAACGAACATCCAACGAGTAATCTCGCGACGCTCCCACCAAAACGTGAACAAATATCTTCGTCCGCTACCCTCATCGTATGGATCGAAGAATCGAATTGATTATCGAAACGATGGAAGCCGATGTGACCCCAGTGTGGGACACTCGTTACTTTGCCGAGTTAGTCAATCTGTCGCCATCGCGTTTAAGGCACTTGTTCAAAGAGGAAACAGGTCAGAGTGTCAGGCAGTATCTGAAGCGACTGAAGTTAAAACAGGCGGAGGTGTTACTTCACGATACTTTCTTGTCCGTGAAGGAAATTGCCAGCGCAATTGGTTTCGGATCAGTGAGTCACTTTGTGCGTGAATTCAAGAGAGAATTTACCCTTGCGCCCAATCATTATCGCCGTGCGTGGCGCAGGACCAGTCAGCGGCCGAAAGCTTAGCCATTTTCACTATGACTTAGCCATTTTGGGCAATAATCTCATATTGACGCAGCAAACGACATCAACTAGTCTGCGCGTGTTATCTCACAATTACCTCAGCACTACAGGTCAAAAACCATGTTCCAATCTTCCTCATCGGGTCGGGCGTCAACTCAGCGATCCTCGTATGCCGCCAGGTTTCTAATCGCCGCCGCCACTACGGCCCTCGCGGGCTTTTACATGACAATCCATGCGCAACAGAGTGATTTAACAGTAGCGAAGGTCGAAGGCATTGCCATCAGCCAGCAGCAGTTGGACGATACGATTGCAACGCAACTCTTTCCCTTACAGCAACAGATATTCGCCCTGCGCAAAACTGCTTTGGACAACTTTGTCAATCACTTGCTTATGGAGCGGGAGGCAAAGAGACGCGGTCTGACACTGGCCGACTTTATCAAGCAGATCACAGCGAACCCTGTGAATGTTTCGCCAACGCAGGTTGAGGATCTCTATCAGCAGAACATCGAAGCCTTTGGTCTTATGAGCGCCGACGAAGCGCGACAAAAACTCCGATTGGATCTTGAGGCTCAAGCCCGTTTGAAGAACTACCGCGATGCGGTGGCAAAACTTCGTGAGGCTGCGCAGGTGCAGCTAATGCTCGATGAACCGCGCCTAAACGCTGGTGAGGCACCGGCCGAGATGGTAAGCAAAGGGCCACGCACGGCCCCAGTGGTCGTGAGAGAATTTTCCGATTTTCAGTGTCCCTACTGTAAGGAGGTACAAGACGTGATTGCGCGGTTATTGAAGGAATACCCGACGAGGGTGCGGCTGGTCTTCACGAACCTGCCGCTTGATATACATTCCCAATCATTTCCCTCTGCGCGAGCCGCATACTGTGCCGGCAAGCAGGGCCGCTTCTGGGATTACCACGATGCACTCTTTGCTTCGAGAAATATCTCTCCGGATTTTTTCCAGAGACTCTCGGAGCAACTCGGATTGAATACTGTACTTTTTGAGAAATGCCTCGGGTCAGATGAATCGAATGCAGCGGTGCTCGCAGATCTGCAGGAAGCGCGGCGACTTGGGATTGCAGGCACTCCAACTTTTATCGTGAACGGTCGAGTACTGCGCGGTGCGCAAACTTTTGACGCGTTCAAGACTTTGATTGAGGAGGAGCTAAGCCGAGCAAAAAACTAGGCGCTTACTCGACCTGTTACCTCACTCTAAAAGGGGACAAACTAATGAAAAGTCAATCTCACCTCTTCACCGTCGCGTTGCTATTAATGTCCGTACCTCCAACACTGCTGGCACAGGACCCACAAACCGGCGCCGCTTCACAGACTGTCAAGGTGCGCTCTGAACAGGCGATCACGCCGGAGGAGACAATCGTCAGGGCCGCCTATGAAAAACTTTCCGCGCTGTCGAAAGTCGATGCATCCGTAAAACGTACGAAATCGGCGACTGTGGGTCTCCGGTTTGAGTTATCAGATTTTAAGGTCGGTCCAATCACGGAAATTCTCCCACTGAAACATAGTGAACTCGTAACAGGCGCTTCCGGCAATGTCATCTTAATCTCACACGCGCTGTCGCGAACAAATTATCAAGAAGAAAGGGTATCCTATCGTGCTGAGTGGACTAACGGCCAATATGCCTCAGCGTATGAACCGCAATGGACCATGGCTAACGTCCTCGCGTTTTATGCTGGTGAGTATCACGATGTAGGTGAATACGCAGCTTACCAGGTGACTGTTTTCTACCAGGGTAAGACAAAGACGTATCGAGCGGTGGCGCTGTTCCATAATGCTTTTCATTCACAGGAAGACCTGAAGCCCTCTTTTTGGGACACCGTTGTAGGTATGGGAGGCGCTTTGACGGACCTGTGGAACGAAAAACGCCGTCCAGCTGCGAGTACCGATCCGCCACAGCAACAAGAGACGCTCGAACCAACGATCCCTGCGAACAGAATGAAGGCGCACCCCGGTGTTTCGTATGCTTCCGCAACCCTGGACGGTTCAGGTGGCGGTGAAATCACAACCGACCGCACAGTGTCGACTAGTTCGTCGGATACGTTCTCAACCGTAACTGCGAGTACATCCATCATTCGGAAAACCACTGAAGACTCGCGGAACCACATAACAGGACAACATGGCGAATCTGTTGGTTTTGAGGGCATTTGCAGTTCACTGCCAGGTTTTGAGCAATTGTGCCAGGTTGGGATTACAGACAGCTTCACTTATGAGCGTGGCACACTTTCGAACCTATTTTTTATTCACGTCAACCGAATTGATGAGAAACTTGAAACTGCTTCTGGCCCATTGAATACAAACATCAGTTGTTCTGCCGCCCGCGGCGTAGCAACATCAAACTGTCTCTTCGGAGATTGCGTCTTCAGCGCGACCCTGGGCGGATCAGGGGCCAATGTTCGTATGACCGGTGGCGATGTTTGGAACGGACAAGTGCAACATACGCATCACTGCGCTTTGCCGGGCGGTGGCACTAACTGCACTACTCCAGGATTTGATGGGAGTTGCCCGCCAGGCACCACTCGCGATGCTTTTGGCAATTGCTGCCCATCAAGCACAACACCCGGGACTTGCAGTGCAACGTTTGCGAATAAGTGTTTCATGTACAACGGGGATTACGACTTCTTCACCTGCACCTGTTACGGATGTGATTGGTGTGGTGGCTCCCCTGTTGTTCTCGACTTAAATAATGATGGTATCGCCCTTACTGACCCTGCTCACGGCGTGGAGTTTGACCTTAACGGAAATGGTACTCGTGATCGGCTTGGTTGGACCACTGGAAATTCAGATGACGCGTGGCTTGCCCTGGATCGGGATGAAAATGGGACAATTGACAATGGCGCTGAACTGTTCGGCGATTTCACGCCGCAACCTCCCGGGCCGAACAAAAATGGATTTTTCGCACTCGCCGAATTTGATCGGGCGTCAAACGGCGGAAATGGCGATGGACTAATAGACAATCGGGATCGGGTTTTCTCGTGGCTGCGTCTATGGCAAGATGCAAACCACAACGGTATCTCAGAATCGAGCGAGTTACATACGCTCGACTCAATGAACGTCAAAGAGCTCGAGTTTGCCTTTAAAGAATCTAAACGAACCGATGAATACGGAAACGAGTTTAGGTATCGGGCCAAGGTCAAGGATACGAGAGATGCCACAATCGCTCGTTGGGCATGGGACGTCTTCCTCGCGCACTGAGTCTCGTTAAAATGCCAACGTAGGAAGTGGAAAACTAAGTTTAAGCACGTCATCCGCTATGTGAGGCGGGAAATGTAAGAAGGCCCCGAAGCTTGTTCTGGGGCGTTCTTACGTTAGACCCTATGGACCTGTGCTACCAATCGAAGCGACGCTAACGCAGTCGCTTGAACTCGCTAACCAAATCTCCTGTACCTACGAGACAGTGCGACCCAGTTCCCTTTTAGCTATTGGCTTTTACTTAAGTGGGTATTGCGTCGACACCTCAATCAGCGCTTCCATGATGGCAATGTCCTACGTGCCGATTTTTCCTTCTTTAAACCTAATGCCCAGTCAGCCTGCATCAACGTGTGAATGTCGCGTGTGCCTTCATAAATAATTGCAGCCTTGCAATTGCGTAAATAGCGCTCAACTGGATAGTCGTTTGAATAGCCATTCGCCCCATGGACCTCTATCGCCATCGAGGCCGCCTTTTCACTGCGTATTGTGGCCTGCCACTTTGCCAAACTCGTCGCGCGCCCATTGGGCTGACCCATATTCTTGAGGTATCCGGCTCGCAACCAGAGCAGATGACTCATCTGGTAATCCGCTTCCATGTCGGCAATCTTTTGCTTGACGAGTTGATGGTTCGCAATTTTTGTCCCGAACGTTTCTCGGTCGTTCGCGTAAGCAACCGACGCATCTCTTGCGGCACGAATGACACCTGTCGCTCCTGCTGCCACCGTGTAACGGCCTTGTTCGAGAGCAAACATGGCGATCTTAAAGCCCTCGCCTTCTTCGCCTACCATGTTTGCATGCGGTACTCGTACATCTTGCAAAGAAAAATAACCAGTATTGCCGGCGCGAATTCCTAACTTGCCGTGAATCGTTCCGGATGTGAACCCTTTCGTTGTTCGTTCAACAATGAAACATGACATACCGGAATGATCTCGCTTGCGTCTCTTATCTTCATTAGTCCAGCAAAAGAATAAGAAGTTATCCGCTACGTCCGCCAGGCTGATCCACATCTTTTCGCCATTCAGCACCCATTCATCGCCTTCCCGACGCGCAGTGGATCGTGAACCCACCACATCTGACCCGGCTCCTGGTTCAGTTAAACCGTAAGTGGCCAGCTTTTCTCCCTTTGCTTGCGGCACGAGGTATTTCTGTTTCTGCTCTTCAGTGCCCCACGCGTAAAGAGTCAAGGAGTTAAGGCCAGTGTGAACTGACATCACCACTCGCAGAAACGTGTCGACCGCCTCCAGTTCTTCACACACCAATCCGAGCGAGATGTAATCGAATCCGGCCCCGCCATACTGCTCCGGAATACAAACGCCCAGCAAGTTCAGCTCGGCCATTTGCCTGAGTACAGATGGCTCGAAATGTTGCTTCTCATCCCACTCCTTGATGTACGGCACCACTTCTTTTTGTGCAAACTCTCTGACCGTCTGCACCAGTGCTTTGTAATCCTCGGTTAATTCGAAATCAATCATTGCTTCAATCTTTGGCTGAGTCTGAAAAGACTGCTCATCTTACTCAACTCTGTTTGTGAAAGTCCAAACACAGAATTTCCGACGACGGACAATTTCATACAAATCCGGTCGACGCAAAACCCTTTCCCTGATTCCCACGGCGGCGTGACCTCGCTAATTTAACGCCAGGAACGTTTGCTGGACCATCTCAACAATTTTGGTGCTGCGAGAGAAAAACAAACCCGTAAGTCGGCTCCCACCTTCCTTTGGCTCTATTGTCGCCGAACTCACAACGTGACCCTTTAGTTCAAATTCAGACTGAACCGATAGCGCTGCGGTGCCTGCCATGTTGCAAAATGATCATTTTGCTTTGCTATACTGCCAGCTATGCCGAGGAGAAAGTCTGCCGTCACCATAGGTTTGGTCCAGATGAGTTGCGATCTGGATCCGAAAACCAATCTGAAAAAAGCCATCGCGGGAATCACAGATGCTGCAACTCGTGGCGCGGAGATCGTTTGCTTGCAGGAGCTTTTTCGTACGCAGTATTTCGGTCAAACGGAAGATATAGCATTATTTAAACTTGCCGAAGCGGTACCGGGCCCCACCACTGAAGCACTCGGCAAAGTGGCGCGTAAAAAGAAAATAGTTGTAGTGGCCTCGCTGTTCGAGAAACGAGCCGCGGGCGTTTATCACAATACCGCAGTCATCATCGACACTTCCGGGACAGTAACGGGCAAGTACCGAAAGATGCACATACCCGACGACCCGCTCTATTATGAAAAATTTTATTTTACTCCTGGCGATCTCGGATTTCAGACACACGACACCGCGTACGGAAAAATCGGCGCACTTGTCTGTTGGGACCAATGGTTTCCAGAAGCCGCCCGCCTTACCGCGTTGAGTGGGTCTCAGTTCCTATTCTATCCGACAGCCATCGGTTGGCTGCCTGAAGAAGATCCGGAAGTAAACGAAGCGCAGCATTCCGCGTGGGAAACGATTCAACGTGCTCACGCCATCGCTAATGGACTCTACGTGGTAGTTGTTAACCGCGTCGGCAAGGAGGGAAAGCTTACATTTTGGGGACAATCTTTCGTGGCGGACCCATTCGGCCGCATCATTGCAAAAGCCTCTGCAGATCATGAGGAGGTATTGGTAGTTAAGTGTGATCTGGCAGCGATTGAAGAAACCAGACAAAACTGGCCATTCCTTCGCGACCGCCGTATCGACGCGTATGATGGTTTGCGGCTGCGTTACGGAAGTGATTAGCGATGCATTACGGATTTCCCGATCTTATTGGCAATATTGGCGTGCTGCTCTTGGTCGTTGCTTATCTTTTGCTGCAGCTCAACCGGCTCAGTAGCGCCAGCCTCACATACTCTCTCTTAAACATAGCGGGTGCCGGCCTGATCATTCTTTCACTGCTCTCCGATTTTAATTTTTCCGCTTTATTGATGGAAGTATTCTGGGTTCTCGTCAGCTTCATCGGCATCTACAGATACTTCCGCATGAAAGCACTGCGTTCGGATTCATGAACTCATTGCAGGCAACACCGGGACAACTTGGCTTCCGCATGCCTGCCGAGTGGCATCCTCATAGCGCCACCTGGCTCAGCTGGCCAAAAGATCCTGAGACATGGCCTGATCGCCTGGAACAGGTTCAGACTATTTACCTTCAGATGATTGCTGCTCTGGCGCCTCATGAAGTAGTAAACATTTTGGTGGACAATGAAGAAACTCAGCTTGAACTCCTTACTCGCTGCAATCTTACAGGTGTGAGCAATGTCCGGTTTCATCAGTTGCAAACCGTTGATGCATGGATACGCGACTATGGACCAAACTTCCTGATCGACGACCACGGATTACTCGCCTATAACGACTGGCGCTTTAATGCCTGGGGCGATAAATACGATCAACTAAAGAAAGACGATCGTATCCCTTCACTACTGCAACCTCTGCTCAACGCTCGGCGGTTCGAACCCGGTATTATCCTGGAAGGCGGCTCGATTGAAGTAAACGGCGCGGGATGCGTACTCACGACTGAGCAGTGTCTACTGAACCCAAATCGAAATCCCGATCTTTCGAGAAAGGAAATTGAAAATTATCTGAGGAATTACTTAAACGTGCAGAAGGTTTTATGGCTCAGTCAGGGCATAGAGGGTGACGACACCGACGGGCACGTTGACGACATTGCGCGATTCGTCTCTCCAAACCTCATTGTGTGTGCCATTGAAGAAGACAAGGCTGACGCTAACTACGAACCACTACAGGACAATATCGCTCGTCTTCGGTCGATGTGTGATGTGGCAGGACGGCCTTTCAAGATTGCGACGATCCCAATGCCTGGCGTGGTAGAGGGAAGCAGCACCGAGAAGCGTGACCTCCATCGCTTGCCGGCGAGTTACGCAAATTTCTATATTGCGAATAACGTGGTACTACTGCCGACTTTTGGACACGCAAATGACAGTCGCGCAACCGAAACTCTCCAGCAGTTATTTTCTACGCGCCGAGTTGTGCCGATAGATTGTGAACCGCTGGTATGGGGAATGGGAACAATTCACTGCCTTACACAACAACAGCCTGCTCCCTAACTCGCCGGTCGCGCTAACAATTGTTCAGCTTCCAGCTTTGCTTCCTCCAGCGTTCGGACTACGCCGTCCAATTGTTTTTCATAAACCAGGCGAATGACCTCGCCCATCTCAGGACCAGGCTGCACCCCAAGTTCGAGTAAATGGCGCCCGAGTAGAAATGGCGCCGGCGGCTTTTTGTCGATCGCCAACTCTCTCGCTCGCGCGATGAACCACTCCTGTGCAGCTGCGTCATATTTTTGTTCAGGCGGCACGTGCGACGCTTCGCGTCCCAGTGTATCGGCCTTCGCCACGCGATACAGCAAGTCCAATTCACAGCGGCGAGCTAATCGCCGAAAGGCCCCGTCGCCAACCTCGTGACGTATCTTGTAAAACTCTCCGGGCTTCAGATGCTCTCGCACCAGTGCAATCACCTGCGAACGTACGTCGTAGCCGTCAATCGTATGGATATTTAAACGGTCAAGAAAGCTAATTGTTGGGCCCACTCCCGCTTCTTCGTGACCACGCGATCGCCATCTCCCCTCGACAAATTCAGTCGTGGGCGGCTTTCCAAAATCATGGCTCAAGGCAGCCACCATCACCGTTACCTGCCTGGGATATGAAAGATCGTCGATCAGTTTGCGCGCTTGATCTATTACCTGCAGTGTATGCTCGTATACCTTACCTTCGGGATGCCAAATTGGATCTTGCGGCACGTCAACCATGGAAAGGATCTCAGGAAACAATTGTGCAGTTGCGCCCAACGTCATCAGCCAATTGAAACCAATTGAGGGAGCGCGCGTTAACAGCAGCAGTTTTTCAATCTCTCCCCAGATACGTTCCGCCGGTAAATCAGTGACATCGATTTCCTTACATAGCTCGACGGTTCTGGCTTCAATATCGAATTCAAATCGCGCCGCGAATTGGGCTGCACGCAAAACACGCAAGCTGTCTTCAACAAACGTTTCAGCGTTCACTGCGCGCAAAATGCCGTGTTTCAGATCCTGTCGGCCATTGAACGGATCTGAAATTTCTCCTGTTAGTGGATCCTGAAGAATGGCATTGATTGTAAAATCTCGACGCTTCGTCGCCTCTTCCACGCTCATTTGTGGATCGCCTTCGATAACAAAAGCGCGGTGGCCCCGACCCGACTTGCGCTCACGTCGCGGCAACGATATATCCAGATGCCGGCCCAATTTGTAGACGGTAAACGCTTCTCCAACGATGTTAACCGGTCCAAACCGGTCGAGTATCTCCCGCAGCTTCACCGGATCAAGCTGGTAGATTTCAAGATCCCAATCCTTCGCTGGTATCCCCATCAAGCTGTTGCGCACACAACCGCCGACGAGTAGCGCGCGACCGCCGGCGTCTCGAACCGCACGCGAGACATCGGCTACTTTGTCCGGAATATTCAACATGACAAACAATTTCTGACGTTACATTAGTAATGTCAATGTCAGACTCGCAAAAGGCGGGATTGTGGGGCGGAAGATTAGGACTGAGCTATTGGTCCGGACGTTCTACGAGGACCTGGACACCACGGGTAGAAGGCAAGCAGCTAATAATTTGGGCGCGATCGATCTTCCTCATGTCGGTCGCGGCCGCGTGCCAAAGCTTCACCCAGAACGTTCGTGTCTCGCCATGAATGGCAAAGGTTGAGCCATCGAGCATAACCGGGACCGGCTCAGCAGTAGCGCCGGCTCGCAACGCCTCCAGCAATTCCGAAACATAGGGACGAAAACGATCGAATTGGACCAACACAGCGTTATCCTCAATCTCCGCCGGCGGCAACTGCACCGGCTCCGCCGACTCCAGTAACAGCCGCGTCTCAGTTTGTTCGTTGCGCTTCTTGACTACAGGCATATGCCTACCACTACCGTTCTAACTCTTCAGCCTTGCTTGCAGCCGTTCGGGTAGATCTGAAACTTTGACTCTTTCCTGTTCCCATGTGTCTCGGTCACGTACGGTGACCGCTTCATCTTCGAGAGACTGGTGGTCAACTGTTACACAGAACGGGGTGCCAATTTCATCCTGCCGCGCGTAGAGCTTCCCGATCCCGCCGGTATCGTCGTAAACCGCTCGCAGCACCGGCTGCAATGAACGTTTTATTGCTTTTGCCATACCAACAATTTCGGGCTTGTTCTTCGCCAATGGAAGAATCGCAGCTTTGATTGGGGCTAACTCCGGCTTTAGCTTTAAAACAACCCTTGTCTCACCTTTGTCGTTCGTCTTTTCAGAGTACGCATCCATCAAAACCGCAAGCACCGTCCGGTTAACGCCGGCCGCCGGCTCAACGACGTGGGGATAAAACCGCTGCTTGGTGGCTTCGTCAAAGTACGAGAAATCTTCGGTTGAGTCAGGATTGGTGCGGTTATTTTCCGCATCTGTTGGCTTGTTTGAGTGCGAGCGTAAATCAAAGTCCGTACGGTAAGCGATGCCCATTAATTCTTCCCACTGACGTTCTTCTTCAGCTCGTTCGGGAAAATATCGGTACATGATGTCAACGGTGCGTTTTGAGTAATGGGCTAACTCCTCAACAGGCACTTCATGCAATCGTAAATTCTCGCGATCAAGCCCTAAACCAGCAAACCATTCCATGTAGAGTTCAACCCATTCATCGACGAGCTTGGAATGTTCAGCGTCAGGGCGAACAAAATACTCCATCTCCATCTGCTCAAACTCGCGGGTTCGAAGGATGAAGTTGCCGGGTGTAATCTCGTTTCGGAATGACTTGCCAATCTGCGCAATACCGAACGGAATTTTTCGACGCATGGTCGTTTGCACGTTCAGAAAGTTGATAAAAATGCCCTGGGCAGTTTCCGGTCGCAGATACGCCAGCGCCGCTGGATCGTTTTCGTCTGCAGCTGCACCTAGAGTTGTGCGAAACATCATATTGAATGGTCGCGGCTCTGTTAAATCTGTCGAACCACAGTTGGGGCACTGCACTTTTTTTTGTCGAATCAACTCATTAACATCTGCCGCAATTCCAGTTGCTGGAAAATTGAGTTTGTCCGCACGTAAGCGACTCTTACACTCCCGACAGTCGACCAAGGGATCATGAAATGTTGCCTCATGACCGGAATATTGCCACACCAACCGGTTGAGAATGATGGACGAATCGATTCCTTCGATGTCATCTCGTTCGTAAATTAACCATTGCCACCACGATTGCTTCACGTTGTTGCACAGTTCAACGCCAAGTGGGCCATAATCCCAGGCACTTCCTAACCCGCCGTAAACTTCCGAAGACGGAAATACGAAACCTCGTCGTTTCGCCAGCGATACTATCGTTTCAATATTCGGTGCCGACACAGTATTAGCTCTCACCTGACAAACTGGAATAAGGAAAGCAGTGACAACAGTAGAAAAGTCTAACAGTGAAAACTCGGAAAACAAAAGAAGAGAGAAGTCTTCTGTTTCTTCTCTCTTCTTCATTCGCAATTGTGCCTTTGCTATTTGCTTGGGGTCTGAATGTTCACATCAATCTTCTGCGTTCCTCCACCTCCAAACAAACGGCCCCTAAAGGCAAACAGGACCGCCAGGACAATAATCACAAAGATAACCAGCACGGCAACCACGCCCGCGCTTCCGCCGCCGTCGCCATTGTCGTCAGCCATGAAGTGGTTCCTCCTCGCAACTGAAGTTTCTAAATGGGGTTTTGAGAAGAAGGGGTAAAGATTGTTAACACAAAGAGGGAGTGGCAATCAACCTTATCAAAACAAAGGAGACAAAAGAAGCAGATACTCTTGTCTCCCTTTTCAAAACGAGCAGGACGTTACGGGCGTCCCGCCCGTCGACGATGATTAGTTGCAGGGGTGGTCGCAGGGCGCATGTCACCGGTTTGAACCGTCGGCCTTGGTTGCGGCGGTGTGGCTCCCTGCGGTACAAGCCAGATTTCCACGCAATCCCGTTCGCGCAACCCGCCGTTTGCCAAAACGATACGGCCGGTATCGATTCCTCGCTGTAATACAAGATAATCACGTGCTCGGGTCAATAATCGGTTAGCCTGGCCTCCAGGACTGGTTTGAGACGTGTACGCGAAGATGTAGGTCGTTGTTGACGGATCGTTCTGCAGTTCGATCGCAAGGTTATCCAAGCGGGCCTTCTGATCGTCATAAGAGCAACTGCAGCACGTATCAAACTCTCTTCCGACGATGCTCTTCTTTTCCTGCCGTGGAACAAAAGTCGAAGCCTGGGCCACTTGACGGCACCCAGCTTCGCCCGAGCCATCGTCTACTGAGAGCGTCGCAACAATCGTCTGGCCGGCAAAATTTGTCGAATCTACATTGACCGTTGTTGTACCCGCGCCGCCAGTCACACGCGCGTTAGTCGGAGTTATGGTCCAGTTGTACGAAAGCCTGTTCGTACCTCCATAAGTTACATCCACAGTATAGGTAATGATTTCGCCTTCGATAACTTGTCGTGGAGCTGAGATATTGACTGGGAACGGACACGGGCTCTTCGGTGGAGGCGGAGGAACCGGTCTATAGTTGAGTGTCACGCATTTAACACGTCCGGCCGGTAAATCGATGTCACGCGTCCAGAGTTGCCCACTTGGCAAAGTAACCATGACTTTATGTACGCCAGGATCGAGATCGATTGCGCGATAGTCGGTAGTCGAAAGACCATACGACTTACCATCGATGCTGACGGGAAATCCACCAGGGGTAGTCAAAACTTTGATTGTGCCGTACTTCGCCTTTTTTGGTCTTGCGTAAACAGAAGAGTCTGGGCCAATTGCTGAGCACGCAAGTGCAATTAGAACGGCAAGGCTCACAGTAAAGTAACGGAAGCTGCGGTCAACGGCGGAAGTGATTCTTAGCATGGTCATTCTCCATCCGTCTTCTGAATTTCCGCAGCTAGTTTTGCTTTGGCATGGCGTCTGCGCAATCCAGCGCCCGCGAAAGCCAGTCCAGTTCCTAATAGCAAGAGTGATGTTGGTTCAGGTACTTGTGGTGTGTTCGGAACATTTCCACTCGGAGTCGGAAAAGGAGTTGGAATCGGTGTATCGCCACAACTTTCACACTGGGGGTTGACAAAAAATAAAGGGATGCCAGCCAGAAACAACAGCGGCCATTTGGGAAATCCGCCACCCGCGATCAAAATTTCACCACAATCGCAAATGGTGCCATCGACATCACCCTCAGCGACAACTACAACCGTCGCCTGCTCCTGATTCGGTTCAATCGCGACACCTGATAACAAAGAGCTGGTTGGCGTGTTAGTTTTTGTAGCTACTGTTCCGTCGTTTGGTGTGGTGCTATCTGAGTCTGATTGCTGACCAGAGCGGCCAGCAGAACCGAAGCCATTCGGTTGGCTAACGCTCCTAAGCTCGAGAACCGCAGGGTTCTGAAATCCGCCTAAAGTCTGAACGACGTCGGTTAAACGAATCGTGCTCGCGAGTGCTGGCGAGCCAGATAGCATAAGTATGCAAAGGGCTACTGCTGTCACACGGGAACATTGATTGCCGAATCGCCGTGCATTCATCTTGGGTTTTGAAGTAGTGCGGGTCATGTACACTTATCTCGGTAAGCGCCTGTAAAGATCAAGGCACCGCCTGTGGCCGGTTTTCTGCTGCAGCATAAGAAAATTACTAATGAGCAGAAAACTCCAGCACCAACAACGCTCTACCCCTTGTAATCGGCATTTGCCCGTAAATAACCGGAGAGGGCCACTTCACGGGTCGCTGGTCAGGTGTTAGGGCCGGAACAGAGCAGGCTCCGGCCAGAGTGGCTAAACTATTCTCGACGAGCACAAAACGGATCGCGGCAGTGTCGTCATCAGCAACTTGCAGGCCGCAACATTGCTTTAGATTTTCGAGGAAATAGGAGGTGTGAAAAAGCTGCCGTCCAGATTCCGGATGCCAATTCCGGAATCTGGAGGTGATGCGATGTTATCGACGGGATGCTGCTCGTCGTAGATTCTAGGAATCACCCTCGCCAGCGCTCGCGGCTTCGGCTTTCCGACTCTCGTCTCGCAAGACAGCTTTACGAGATAGCTTGATTTTGTTTCCTTCGCGACCGATGCACTTGACCAGGATCTGTTGCCCTTCCTTAAGTTCATCGCGAACGTCCTTGACCCGTCGATCTGCTATCTCGGAAATATGCAAGAGACCATCCGTGCCAGGGAAAATCTCCACGAATGCGCCAAAGTCTACAATTCGTGAGACTGTTCCGAGATACGTCTGACCCACCTCCGCTTCAGCCGTAATACCGCGAATCCGATTTACAGCCGCGTCTGCCGCCTCACCACTCGCCGTCGCGATAGAAATCGTTCCATCGTCTGACACGTCTATCTTCGCGCCCGTTTCTTCAACGAGGGAACGAATTACCTTGCCTCCTGGTCCAATGACGTCTCGAATCTTATCCGGGTTGATTTTTATTTGGATAATGCGAGGTGCGTAGGGCGAGATGTTTGGTCGTGCCTCTGCGAGCGTCTGTTCCATCACACCTAAAATGTACAAACGACCTTTCTTTGCCTGCTCCAGCGCTTCCGCCATTATCTGTGCATTAATACCACCGATTTTGATGTCCATCTGCAGCGCGGTGATCCCATTACGCGTGCCCGCAACTTTGAAATCCATGTCGCCGTAGTGATCTTCAGCGCCGGCAATGTCGGTCAGAATTGCATATTTGTTTCCTTCCATTACCAGGCCCATGGCAACACCAGCCACCGAGCCTTTCAACGGTACGCCTGCGTCTAACAACGACAACGTACCGCCGCATATTGAAGCCATCGAGGAAGATCCGTTTGATTCAGTGATATCGGAAACAATGCGGATGGTATACGGGAAGTCGGCATCATCAGGCAGGACTGCCTCGAGCGCGCGACGAGCGAGAGCACCATGACCGATCTCACGGCGGCTCGAGGAACCAAAGCGGCCTACCTCACCAACCGAATACTGCGGGAAGTTGTAATGCAAAAGGAAACGACGCTTGACTTCGCCCTTTTCCAGGTCGTCCAAAAATTGCTCGTCTTCCTTTGTGCCGAGCGTGGTGGCAACCAACGCCTGCGTTTCGCCACGAGTGAATAAAGCAGAACCGTGGACCCTTGGTAACCAGCCAACTTCACAGGTGATTGGACGGATTTCCGAGAATCTTCGGGTATCTGGACGCTTGCGATTGTTAAGAATGTCGTCACGGAAAATTGTTTCTTTCAAATGATCGAAGACCATTTTCGCCATTTGGCGTAGTTCGCCTTGGTCTTCGGGATAGCTCTCCACAACGTCTTTTTTCAACGCGTCGACAGCAGCATAGCTTGCACGTTTTTCCTGACTCGTCGTATCGAGAGCTGCTCGCAACCGGTCACTATAATTCCGCTGGATCTCACCCAACATCTCTTCATTGAGAACAACGGGTGTGACCTCGCGCTTTTGGATTCCCAACGCTTTGTACAGCTCCTTTTGCCAACGGCAGAGTCGATTGATTTCCTTGTGAGCAAGCATAAGCGCCTCCACCATAATCTCTTCCGAGACCTCGGTAGCGCCCGCCTCCACCATCACTATCGCCTCTTCTGTTCCCGCAACGATCAAATTCAGCCGCGACTCTCTAACTTCGTCGTAAGTCGGGTTAACTATGTAGCGGCCTTCAATAAGTCCGATTCGGACACCCGCTATTGGGTTGAGAAACGGAATATCCGACAAGTAAAGCGCGCATGAGGCGCCAGTAATAGCGATCACGTCAGGGTTGTTGTCGGGATCGGCGGAAACCACGCTAGCGATTACTTGCGTTTCGTTTTTGTAACCGTCAGCAAAAAGCGGACGGCACGGCCGATCGATCAAGCGGCTGGTGAGAACTTCCTTCTCATTGGGCCGTCCTTCGCGTCGAAAATAATTACCGGGGATTCGGCCCGCGGCGTAGTTAGATTCCCGGTACTCCACCGTGAGTGGAAAGAAGTCAACTCCTTCGCGCGGTGTAAGTGCACCAACGGCCGCGACCAACAACATGGTGTCTCCATAGCGGATGATGACTGATCCATCGGCTTGTTTAGCGACTCGCCCGGTTTCGACAGTCAATTCTCTGTCGCCGAGCTTGATTGATTCTTTGAGGTATTTCATGACTGGCATCTTTGTTTTTCTCCTTCGGACATTCACCTGAAGTACTCAGGTCGCAGGCGTCTCATCCACCCGCTGTTTTTGCGCAAACAACTGGCTTTAGATTGTTTATGTTCCCGCGCCAACGTGAGGCGGGTAATGACCCAAAAACTGAAGGCGGCTCAAGCCTCTAAAACCGTGAAGCTCATGCCGCCCTCATGCTTAAGCCAGGCCGAACGCGTCTGCTTGTTTCCAGTCAATCGCCGTCACGTTCGGCACTGCCACAAGCTCTTCGAAAAACGCGGGCTTTCATTATCGGAGATTCGAAGTTCTCTCACTAACCATTCCCGCACGACTAACGGCGGAGACCCAGGCGATTCACTATTTCGTGGTATCGCTCAATATCCGTACGCTTCAAGTAATCCAGCATACTCCTGCGCTGCGAGACCATCTTGAGCAGGCCGCGCCGGGAGTGATTATCCTTTTTGTGGGTCTTGAAGTGCTCCGCCAGATCGTTGATTCTCTTACTCAAGAGCGCCACCTGAACCTGGGGAGATCCAGTGTCAGCGTCATGAGTTCGAAAGTCAGACACTATTTGTTCTTTTGCTTCTTTTGCTAACGCCACTTGCTTAAATGATCCTCCTCGAGAGCAGTCAAGCTGCTAAATACAGCAACCGCTAAACTTAAAAAGCACTTCAATTTAACACGCAGTTTAGACGGTGTCTAGCGAGGCGCCCGTTAGTGGCTGGTGGGCAGGCCCCGTCGGACGTAATCGAGGTTTGAGCGACTAACGGCAGTACAAACTCGCAAACCGACCAAAACCATTCGACTGACTGCCACGACTATCATTCCTCTTAGGTTGGTTGCGCGGAGGGCTGTTACATAAAACCACTGAATTGCACAGGATTTTGAAATCTTGATCTGATACAAGCCTTAGTTTGCATTGGGAAGGCGGGCGAGATATGTCTAAACCGAGAATTCTCATCGTCGGCGGCGGCTTCGGCGGATTGTTTACGGCCCTCGAGCTCGCCGGTCACTGCGACGTTACGCTTATCAGCGATTCGGATCACTTTGTTTTCACGCCAATGTTGTACGAATACTTCAGCGGTGAGGTGGAAGAGTGGCACATCGCTCCACGCTTCGAGGAGCTACTCAACGAGAGCGTTCGATTCATCAGGGGAACAGTGATCGGTATCGATTTATCCTCGCAATCAGTAGAAATTGCACCATATAAAGGGACGACTGAGTACGACGTGCTCATACTCGCAGTTGGCGGAATAACAAACTACGCCGGCATTAACGGCGCCGAGGAGTTTTCACTGCCGTTTCGCAAAATCGAACATGCCGACGCATTGCGACGGCAAATGATAAAGACACTGGATCGGATACCACCAGATCGACCTCCGCAGGATGTTCAGCACTCTGCAACGTTTGCACTTGTCGGTGCGGGGGCAAGTGGTGTTGAGCTCTCGACCAAGATGGCCGACCTTCTCCAGGATGCTTTCAAAAGGCGATCGCTGAAGGGGGAGCCTCGGGTTTTGCTTATAGAAATGTCTGACAAGGTCGTGCCCGGTATGGGTGAACAAATCCGCAATTATGTCGAAGCGGCGCTCCGCGATTCGCGCGTAGAGATCCATACGCTGACGAGGGTCACCGCGCTTAGCAGTGATTCAATAACATTCGAGCATGACGGTGATTCAAAGCAGGTAAAAACAGCAGGCGTCGTTTGGGCTGGCGGTGTTCGAATGCGCCCGCTCATCGAAAAATTACCAGTTGAAAAAACAAAACATGGCCTGCTGCAGATCAGACCCACTTTGCAGCTTGCTTCTCACGATAACGTTTTTGCACTTGGTGATATTGCATTGTATCCAGATACTGCACCGACGTTGGGTGGAACTGCTCAACTCGCATTTCAAGAAGCATCGCTTACGGGCGCAAACGTAAAGCGACTATTGGCAGGCAAGCAGCTACAGACAAAGCATTTTGAAGAACTCGGTGAAGCAGTAAGCCTCGGCACAGACAAAGCTGCCATCCTGGTTGAAGGCAAGGCTTTCGGTGGACCACTCGCACGACAGGCGCGGTTCGCTCTTTATACGTCGCGGCTCCCTACCTGGCACCATCGATTGAAAGTCGGCGCCAGCTGGTTCTTCGGAGGTACTGCACCACGCCCGCTTTTGCCCCTGGGCTTCGAACGTTCGTCGAGATGATCCGAAGCGAATGCATTTCAAGTTGCGAGCATTTATTGCAGGGCTATTGGTTCTTATTGTCGCTGCTGTAGCATGGTTGGTTTTAAGCCACCGGATGACGTCCATTGTAACCACCGGTCCACCAACGCCGACGCCAGCTGTGTCATCACTAAACCCCTCAACATATCCGAGACTGATTGAGGCCACCCCAACCCCTGGTCCAGAGTCCACACCAACTGAGGAATCGAAAACCGAGCCGACGCAAACCAGCAGTGCGACTTTTCCGCAAAGCTTCGTTGGCACGTTGAACCTGGTTATTCCTGTCGCGGGTGTGAAACCTCAACAACTGATCGATACATTCTCCGAGGCGCGCTCCGAGGGACGCGTTCACGACGCGATCGATATCCCGGCAGCTCAAGGAACACCCGTTCTCGCGGCGGCAAATGGCAGGATCGTAAAGTTGTTTCAAAGCGATAGAGGCGGCACAACTATCTATGAATCCTCTACTGACGGCAAAATAATTTTTTACTACGCCCACTTGCAGCGATTTGCAGACAATGGGATGGAAGGCAGTGAGGTTCGACAGGGACAGGTAATTGCTTATGTCGGCGACACGGGGAATGCCGGCCCAGGCAACTTCCATTTGCACTTTTCAATTTCCGTTGTCGCTGACCCCAAACGTTATTGGGAAGGCACGAACATTAATCCCTATCCACTATTGCATCGATGATTGCCCTGTCCAGCAATTGGACATCCGATGCTTCACCGCCGTTCGCTTATCAGTCAAACCTGACGAAACATCTCCTTCCCACGCCTCTAGTAACAGGGCCCTGCACATACCGTCACTGAGGGAACGCTCGTTGCTACGCATCAAGTTAACCTTCAAAGTTATCGCGCGTCACGAAGCGTCGAACATTAAGGAGTCGAATAGATGAAGTCGCTTGTCATCGTTATTCTTGCTGTTTTATCACTCGTGTTTACGGGTTGCACCACGCAACCGTTAAACTCAAATTCTGTTACCACTAATCCCACGCCTTCCCCGGCTGTCTCTCAACCAACAGAACCATCAGGTTCGTCAATCGTCACTCTGCCCGTACTCGATGCACTCTTGAGTGACGACACTTTCGTTAAGGACCTGAGGAGTCAACTAAATCTTAACGACGCTCAGATCGGCGCGCTTAAGCAAGCCGCCAATGAAGAGATAGCACACTTACGCGAAACTAACGCCGAAGACTCTGGTGGCGACGGTGCCGAAGCGCGCGATCGCGCATTGAGCAAAATTAAATCGATTGTCGGAGACGAGAAGACAAACCAGTTGATGTCGTTCGCGGCTAACTATTGGGCCACCGGTGGCGAAGCGTCAACCGCTGGCGCGAAGAACGAGAGGGCGCCACAAGCGAATGCTGTTCCCACGGACACGCGAGTAGTCGTGAACATCCCCGCGTTTCGCATGGACCTCTTCGAAAACGGATCGATAGTTAAGTCGTACAAGATCGGCATTGGTTATCCACAGTTTCCCTTGCCTCAAGGATTGAGAAAAGCACAAACAATAATTTTCAATCCGACGTGGACGCCGCCCGATTCGCCGTGGGTAGCCAAGATGAAAGATGTCAGTCCCGGCCAAAAAATCGAGGCTGGCAGCAAACTCAATCCGCTTGGACCAATCAAGATACCTATCGGAATGCCCTCGCTAATTCACGGCGGTAAGTCACCGAAAAAGTTGGGCGAATTCGCGTCGCACGGGTGTGTAGGACTGACAACCCCACAGGTTAAAGACTTCGCGAAGCTGCTCGCTGAAGCTTCCGGTACGAAAATTACTCAAGATGTCATCGATTCGTACCTAAGGGATCCTGCTAAGACGCGAACAGTCAAATTGGACCAGGCAGTCCCTGTTGAGTTGCGTTACGAGACAATCGTGGTGGAAGACGGAAAGCTTCACATCTACAAAGATGTTTACGATCAAGACACAAACACAGAAGAAAACCTGCGCAAAGTGCTGGAAGCAAATGGAGCTAGACTCGAAGATTTATCAGCAGACGAAAAGGCACAGGTGCTGGATGCGCTAAATACGATGTCCGCGCATCCTACGGCGAAGCCTTCACCTGCGGCGACAAGTGGAAACACTAACGATAAAAAATCAGCAAAGGGTAAGCGCGCGAAGCAGGCGAAACCGCCCAAAGAGCTAGTGATTGAAGTAGCAGCCTTGAAAGGAAAGGGGTATCCGGCAGCGGTTAATCTGGATACGGGGACAGGAAAAATGAGTAGCGCTGCTGTAGAGCCAGTAGATCGTAAGTGGGTACGTGTCTCGTAGCCGTTTCAGACAATTTATTCGCCGAGGTTTAAATAGAGAGAGCGGATTCGCAGGAATCCAGCTCAGCCGCTTCCTGGACTGGCGCGCCTGCTTCACCATAATACGGTCGTCCGGTTTGGATCGCTTCGAAGTACTCCTCGATGCGGTCCAATACTTCCTCCACGGAATGCGAATGATAGATTGAAGTACGAAAAAGTGCTCCGCCTGGTAAGCCGCGAGTGAATTGTCCTGCAAGTTGTTTCATGCGATTGATCGCCGGCGTTTCGGGCATATCTTCTCGCAACATATCGAAATACTCGTGCAGGATTGCTCGCTTATCTACCAATGTGGGGTCAAAAACGTCGCGACCCCGCATCGCGTCTTCTATCTGCCGAAAAATCCAGGGATTTGCCATCGCGCCTCGTCCGATCAAGATTCCATCGCAACCTGTTTCGCGAAACTTTGCAAACGCTCCCTCAATCGTCGTTACATCACCACTACCCGACACCGGAATTTTGACGGCTTCCTTAATCTGTTTAACCAAATCCCAGTTTGCCAAACCACGATAGCCCTGCTCCTTCGTCCTCCCGTGTAGCGCGATGTGCTCAACACCACAAGCTTCCGCGAGCTTCGCAGTGTCAACGGCGTTAATCGTGTGGTCGTAGAATCCTGCTCGAATCTTAATTGTGAGCGGGATTGAAATCGCTTTCTTGATTTCCTTTAGAATGGTCTCGAGTCGGTCGTGGTCCTTAAGCAATCCAGAACCACCGCCATGCTTAACGACCTTCGGCGCTGGACAACCACAGTTGATGTCCAGAATATCTGCGCCAACCTCTTCGGCCATTTCAGCCGCCATTCGCATGCGCTCCGGCTGACCTCCGAATATCTGCACAGCAAATGGCCGCTCATCTTCGTAGAATCTCATCTGCCGTTTCGATTTAGGATTGCTCCGCGTCAAGCCCTCAACCGAAATGAACTCGGAAACAGACAGACCAACTCCGCCGCGTCGCTTTATCAATCGGCGAAACGACACGTCCGTGACCCCGGCCATCGGAGAAAGAACCAATGGCGGATGGATTTCGATGTCTCGAATGTTGAACGACTTGATATCTTCGGTCACGGCAAAATTCTCACGGGCGTTCTGACGCTCACTGCATCAAACAATTCCCGCATGTCGCCATTTTCCAGTGCCACGCAGCCCAATGTCCAATCGCTCGCGGCGCCGTTCCCATGAATATAGATCAAGCCGCCGAGTTTTGTGTACTGCGGTGGCATTTTCTTCTGTTCGATTGCGTTCGCGATTGCCTTAGATTCGGCTTTGCTAATCAATCCATCGCGCACTCCACGCTCAGCATCTTCAACGTTTGGATAACTAATCCCGAGCGATAAGTAGTACGCACTCTTGTCGTTTTTGGTGAAGATGTAGAAGTCGCCTTCGGGCGTAGCACCGTCGCCTTCCTGCTTCTTGTCCGGACCCGGATTGAACCCGAGTCCAATCTTATAAGTACCGATCAATGTTTCGGCGGCGAATAATTCCAACCTTCTCTCTCTTTTATGGACAACGATATGTTGATTTTTCAAAGGCAGCTTCAAACGCGACGGCCGAGCAATAAATGTAGATCGCGAATCGGGATTTGTATTTTGAATCGCGACGGTCGTTGTGCTTAGGATTAATACGGTTACGGCAACGAGCTGTTTTGTGTGCATGCTATCACCGAAATCACCCGTTAAGTTTTACCATGTGCAGGTCAGGAAATAGGGATCACCCTCACGACCTTCGTCATCAATCAACGTTCTCGAACAGCTTTTCACCGATGATTTCGTACAACTCAGTTGCTTCTTTGCGAGACGTCTGTCGACTGGAAGGAACGGCAGCAACTCCGATCGTTGTCTCTTTGTCCCCACAGCGAATCACGACCTCGTCGCCAACCTTAACACTGTGAGACGACTTCGCCTGGGAACCATTCACCATCACCCGGCCGGCATCACAAAACTTTTGGGCGAGCGTACGTCGCGGCACCAGCCGGCTGGCTTTGAGAAAAAGATCAAGACGCATGATGTTTTCGATTCTCACCAGCCACTTCCAGCCGGTCGTCCGAAAGGCTCATGAAATCTGAAAACCGTTCCAACGGTTTACCGTTGTACTCTTCGCCAGGGGTAAACCATTGAAACGGTCACATATTATGCAGCTTGCAACGCGTTAGCTGCGGTAGAACGAGACTTGTAATTCTCAGCTTCGAACTCTGCACTAAGGCTTCGACTTCTTTTCCTTCTCGTTTCCCTCCGTCTTGGCTGCTGAAGTTGTACTTAGTTTCAGCAGTGGTTCAACCGTGGCGCGATACGACTCTGCGATCTTAATGAACCCTTCGTTGCGCAGGTTCTGCAGGTATGCTTCTCGTTCTTTCGGTTGGCGTTCCATCGTGATTGCTTCGCGGACCTGATTATCATTAAACGATGATGTGGCTGCCGCCGCCGTGCGCTTGTTAACCTTCAGAATTTGATAACCATCCGGTCCCTTCAGCGGATCGGTAACGCCACCTTCCTTAACGTTTTTGACAGCTGCTGCGATGTCCTCGCGTAGCGACGGGACTTCAAACATACCGACTTCGCCTTTATCCTGTGGCGCAGTTCGCACTCCATTTTTCTCACGTTCAGAATTTGCTGCTGCCAATGCGCCAAAATCCGCCCCCGCACGTATTTGTGTAACCAATTCCTGAGCACGAGCTTTTACATCAGCTTCATTCTTGCCACTGAGGTTTAAAAATATCTCAGAAACGTCGACAGCTTCGGGCTTCCGGAATTTATCCTGGTGCGCTTCGTAATATTTTTTGACCTCATCCGTCGACAGACCCAGGTAAACCTTGCGATCGACTTCCTGCTGAAACACTGCCTGCTTCATCATCTCCGCGCGCATGGTCGCACGCACGTCAGCCAGCTTCATGCCGCTTTGCAGCATTGCCTCTTCGAGCTTCGCAATTGTGGGAATGCCCTGCTCCTTTGCCACTTCCAGCAACCGTCGGTTCACCTCCGCCTCTACATCACTGGACAATTCAAGCTCTTTGCCTTTTTGTAGAAGCAACTGCTCATTAACCAATGTGGCAATTAGTTCCGGCTGATGTTTCGATACCTCATCAGTGGCTTGTTGTTCGCTCATACCGTTTTGCTTTAACGCCTCGACGCGCTCTTTCATCTCTCGTTTCAACATCGACAGCGTTATCACGTCGTCGTTGACCTGGGCGATGACTTCATCGACGACCTGTATTTCACCTTCCTGCGCCACCGCGCGCGAAGGCACTATGATTAAGGCAAAGAGAGTTACAACAAATAGGGAGGCCAGAATAGAAAAATGGAATCTCACAAAATCACTCCTAAAGCCAAATTGATTTACGGCTGCACGAAGCTTGCCTAGTTTAAAGCCCCATAGTCTAGTCGGTGTGGTGAAGTTGCAGCAACAACGCATGCGCAACATCCAATACTTCGTCCTGCTCGTCTTCATTCAACAGTACGCGCAGAACTCCCGTTGGGGTAAAGGTCGACCCTTCATGACTGCCGACGTATCGAGCCAATTTTTCCGGTGAAATGCGCGCTTTTTCACTTAGTTTGAGGGCCACGCCATCTGCTGTTTTGTCGACTGAAAGCACGCCAAGTTCCTCAGCCAGACGCCGCAAACGCGCATATGAAAACAACCGCTCAACAGATGTCGGTATTCGACCATAACGGTCCTCGGTCTCTGCTCGAATGGCAGCCAACGCTGCTTCATCTCTCGCAGACGACACTCGCTTGTAAGTCCGCAACCGCTGTCCCATGTCTTGAACGTAATCCTCGGGAATTGCCACATCCACTCCGAGGTTGAGCGAGACGCTGGTTTCATCTTCAACAGTTTCGCCTCGCAGCTCGGCGACTGTACGCTCGAGCATCTGCGTGTACAGGTCGAACCCGAGAGCGTCGAGATGACCGGACTGTTCACCACCGAGCAAATTGCCTGCCCCCCGCAATTCAAGATCAAGTGCGGCAATGCGAAATCCGGCTCCCAGATCGGAAAACTCACGAATGGCCGCAAGGCGACGCCGTGCAATAGGTGAAAGCTCCTGTTCACCAGGAATCAGCAGATATGCATAAGCACGACGGCTTGACCGACCCACCCGACCACGGAGTTGATAAAGCTGAGAAAGACCATACTGGTCAGCGCGGTTTATGATGATGGTGTTGGCGCGTGGGATGTCTATACCGTTCTCGATAATGGTAGTTGCAACGAGAACGTCATATCTAAAGTTAATGAAGTCGAGCATCACACGCTCCATCTCCTTCTCGTTCATTTGGCCGTGACCGACTGCCAACCGGGCCTGGGGCGCCAATCGATGCACCAATGCTGCAATCGTCTCGATTGTCTCAACGCGATTATGAATAAAAAATACCTGTCCGCCCCGTGATAGCTCGAGATCAATAGCCGACTTGATGACACTATCGGAAAACTGTACGACCTGCGTCTGAATCGCCAGACGATCGCGTGGTGCCGTTTCGATCAACGACATATCACGTAATCCACTCAACGACATGTTGAGCGTGCGCGGGATTGGCGTGGCGGAAAGTGTCAAGACGTCGACTCGCTTTTTCAAGTGCTTCAGTCGCTCTTTGTGTGCCACGCCGAAACGCTGTTCTTCATCAACTACCACTAACCCGAGATCCTTAAAACGAACATCTCTTGAGAGTATCCGGTGTGTACCGATGATCACATCGATCTCACCCGACTCGACGCTCTTCACAATTTCTTTTTGCTCTTTTGAAGATCGAAATCTCGATAACAATTCAACCTTGACAGGAAACGGCGCAAAGCGTGTGCGGAACGTATCGTAATGCTGATAAGCCAGTACAGTTGTCGGTGTAAGCACGGCGGCTTGTTTCCCCTCCATAACTGACTTGAAGGCGGCACGCATTGCGACTTCAGTCTTGCCGTAACCAACATCACCGCATAACAATCGATCCATGGGAACCGGCTCTTGCATATCGTTCTTAACGTCCGTGATTGCTGTTTCCTGATCCGGCGTAAGCACAAACTCAAAGCCATCTTCAAATTCCTTTTGCCATGGTGTATCGCTGGCAAATGAATATCCGCCTACAAGTTTGCGTTCAGCGTAGAGGCGCAACAGCTCATCGGCCATGTCGCGCATAGCGCGCTTGGCTTTGGCTTTTGTCTTTTGCCAACCCAGACCACCGAGGCGGTCGAGTTGCGGCTGATGCCCTTCGGCGCTCGAATAACGCTGCACAAGGTCCAGCCGTTCGACGGGCACATACAGTTTTGCCTCGTCAGCGTAATAGAGCAGCATAAACTCGCCGGTTCGTGGACCGAGGTCGAGAGTCTGCAACCCGCCAAAGCGCGCAATG
Source organism: Pyrinomonadaceae bacterium (assembly GCA_046262775.1). GTDB lineage: Bacteria > Acidobacteriota > Blastocatellia > Pyrinomonadales > Pyrinomonadaceae > PSRF01. The sequence continues at coordinate 59,245 of JBHEMC010000015.1, forward strand.
CCGTGATCTATATGGACTACGTAATCACCAGGACGCAAATCTCTGAAGTCAGACAAAAAAGCGGCCGCGCGGGATCTCCGTTGGCGGATCTCCGTCTTCTGCTGCCGGCCATCTGCGCCCCGTCTTTCAACAACCTCGCTTGCTTCATCGAAAATGTCCGTTTCGATGTGGACAATAACTTTTGCTGAGGGAAACTGAAAACCAGAGCTCAAGCCGCCAACGGTCAAGACTACTGACGAAGACGCCAGAGCCTCGCCTGCCTCGGAGATCAGCGACAACCGTGCGGCTACCTCGTATTCAGCCAGGAGTTCCATCAATCTTTCGGCGATGCCGAGGCTCGGAAGCACAAACAGGATCATTCTGCCGTCACTTGTAAGTCTTTCAACATCTCGGGCAAGGTCAGCTACGCGACCGTGATAACGCATCGTAGATTGCGTTTGCCATTCGACTTCGCTTGCCTGGTTGGCGCTTGGAAACAGAAACATCGGCGGGCGCAGATTGCGCGCACGTCCGAGTTGCACTTTCGGCAATTCTGTTTCGAGTGCCAACTCCTGATCGAGATCGGCAGCGGCGCGACCGAGGGTCCGCAACTCGATACGCATTCGTGCGGCAACCAGATCACGCAATTCCTGAATGCCTACGTACATCTCCTCAGGTCGCAATGCGATTTCGTCCGCGCGATCGATTTCTTCAAAACGTTCAGCAAGGCTCTCGTAGACGTCAGCAAGATACGAATCGACACTCGACGGTTCATCGATCACCAAAACAGCGTCACCGAGATGAGCAAAGATATTCGAATCGTTATTTTTTACTATCGGCAATAACCATTCCCAGCCGCCGAATGCTTCGCCTTCATCCGCAAAGGCAGTACGGTCATGCAAAGCGCGGGCATAGCGCTCGTCAGTCCAACGTTCGCGGGCCATCTCCGCCCAAAATCTAAAGTCCTGCGGCGTGGTAATAAACTCTCGCATCGGCGCAATATCGACAACTTCCAACTGATGCGTCGACAGTTGCGTTGCAGGATCGAACTCACGTAACGAGTCGATAGTGTCGCCGAAAAACTCCATGCGTACGGGAGCATCGCAACCGGGGGGCCAGACATCCAGAATGCCGCCCCGCATCGAAAATTCGCCGATGGATGAAACCGGGTCTTCGCGAACGTAGCCAGTCGCGATCAGCTTGTCGATTAGATCTTCGGGTGAGTAGTCGTGATCGCGTTTCAGAACGGTCCCGGCATTACGAATCTCTTCCGGTGTTACAGTT